>CAYNWJ010000267.1:0-6054 GCA_964400815.1 uncultured bacterium | reverse complement strand
GAGCAGTCGGATTTCCTTCGGCCTGACATCGTCGCCGGACACCCGGGCCACCTTCTGAACGAGGGTGGGGTGTTCGCCGCGTCCCAGCTCAGAAAGGCCCACGCCGAAGGCATCGAGAATGCCCGCGAATTCATCAAGTGGGACGTTCCTGCGTTTCAGGCGCGAATCCCGGTAATGCGTCTCTCCGGTCAGGAGGCGCTGTGACACCAGAAAATCGATTTCCCATGGTTCGAGCATGGCCAGCGGTTCCGCGTGAAGCTCGCCATTCTCAACTGTCACCAGGGTTTCGGGAACGCGGCTTCCGCCGGTCCGGATAAGATATGCCGCCTTGCCGACGACACCCTCGACTCCGGTGGAGGCGAACCGGTGAAACCCCGTTCCGATGAAGGGATACTTTTCCTGGAACCAGTTGTGGAACGGGGGGATGATGCAGTCGAACACAATGGAGTCGCCCGCGGCCCTGATATTGAAAATCTCGATGCCTGTCTTCTGGTTGGTGACCTTCGAATAGGAATTCGGATTGGTTTCCGATCCGAACTGGGTGTAACTGACCCCGTCGTAGACATCGAACGAATCCCCGGCATTGCCCCCTTTCATGGCATTGTAGAGATCGTTGTGCGCCCAGAAATCGAGGTTGTCCCGGCCGTTGAGGGGGTCGGGGCGCTTGCCCAGGGGATATCCCGCGTCGGTGTATCGCCCGTCTGCGCATTCCAGGTCGCAGAGCTTGCGTTCTTCGTTGTTGTTCGTTTCTCCGTAGAGCACATGCCAGATGAGCAGGCCGTCCTGCGGAATATATCTGTCATAGTATAACCCGTCGCTCCGGCGATATTCGATCAGGAAGTATTCCCGGCTCGAGATCCAGACACGGTAGGTCTTTCCGTCTATTTTGCCAACGTCCTTGATGCTCACGCTTTCCTGGAAACCGTAGAGATCGACGATGTTGGTGTTGTACCTGCCGATGGAGTCCATGCGCATGCGGTTGAAGGCGCAGGGTCCCATTGGGCCGTTCTGTTCGTTCCAGCCGAGGGCGCCCTTGCCGAGAAAGTCCCAGTAGCCGACGCCCGCCGAATCGGTGGCCGGGTCGTTGGCGTCCCATATCTTGTCCATGAGGTCCAGGGCGCCGTCGCCCAGCGCATGGGCGATTTCAGAAACGATCGTTCCCACCGCCTCGTTCTTGCTGTTCGCCATGGCCAGGCAGCCGGAAAACTTGTCGAGCTTGATCCAGAAACCGTCGGAGCTCTTGTCGTTCGAATAAAACGTGTCCAGCAGGCCCAGCGTCCAGACACCGGTGGCGTATTTCTGAATGAAATCATAGGGACGGGACATGGGCATCAGCACCATGTAGTCCACCCAATGATCGTCGTCCGCACTCCCGGGAATGCCGTCCGGCCCGTCATTGTCGAATTGCGAGAAATCCACCGTCGGGTCCTCGTTCAGAAGCGTGAGGACATCCAAGGCATACTGATTCCTGTCCTGCACGTAATATTCGGCTTCGTGGGGAAGTTCGTAACGTTTCGGCAGATATTCCCCCGTAATGCGGTAGATCCCGAAGGAGACCTTGTTGAAGAAATCGTTGACGCTGCCTTCCCGGCCGTTGAAAAGGTCCCCGGCCCAGTCGGGAGCCGTGTCGTTGCCCGGCGCCTCCCCCTTGAACTTGGTGAAGACCACCACCATGTGCACCGGGTTGACATCGCGGGGCCAGTTTCCCGTCGATTTCGACAGACCGTATCCGTCGTCGTATTCTCCGGCCGCGGCAATCCGGGAATGACCCGCCGGAAACACCAGCGACAGAACGGTCCCGAACGCGATCAAAAAGGCCGCCGAACGCAGTATTCTTTTCATGGTACTCTCAATTTTTAATGGTTTCTTGCTTCAGGAGCAGATGATGAACAGCATCGTCGTCGATCCTCCCCTTATACTCCCGTCTGCATCATGAAGTTTCAGATAATCTGTGTGGGGATGGGGTAAGCATGGTATAAATATAGGTATAGCGGTATTCGTAGTCAACGATAAATTTACGATAATAAATCTCATTTATTGCTATATTATTACAAAAAAACGTCTCTCCCGCCCGGCACGGATAGGCAGGGCACACCATATAATGCAGGCTTTTTCAACGGATGTTCATAACCATGCGGGCGCCTTTTTCTAACATGCCATTCATGGCCCGAGGGTCTTCCGGGGATTTTTCCGCTTGTTTCCCGGCGTCACGTGAATTAACCTTCTAGGGTAACGGGAGGCATGCCCGGCGGTGTTCCGCCATGCTTCATTCATCTGAGGAACGTGGAGTTTACAAGGCATGAGGGAAATATGAATCAGAAAAGCGGCGGGGTTTCTCTGGCGGGACGGGTCTGGGCGATCATGCTCTCGATCGGTCCCGGTGTCTTCTGCATCGGCTACACCATCGGCACGGGAAGCGTGACCTCCATGGCCAAGGCGGGTTCCCAGTTCGGCATGGACCTGCTCTGGGTGCTCACACTGAGCTGCGTGTTCGCGTGGGTGCTTATGGAGTCCTATGGCCGTTTCGCGGTCATCACCGGCGATACAGCCATGCACGCCTTCAGGACGCGCATGCGCTTCGGGAGCATCCTCGCGGTGCTCACCATGGCCGGAGTGATCATTGCCCAGTGGAATTCCCTGACCGGCATTCTCGGCCTTTCATCGGCCGCCCTGTTCGAGTGGCTGCGGCTCTTCGTGCCGGGACTTTCGCTGAACGAATACTGGACGGTGCTGGGGATCGCGGTGGCGCTGATCACGCTTCTGTACGGCCTTCTCATGGTGGGGCGGTACTCGTTCTTCGAGAAGGTGCTCCTGTTCTTCGTGACCGTCATGGGACTTTCGTTCATCGTCTCCCTGTTCATCGTCATGCCGTCGCCCGCCGAGATCGCCCGCGGCTTCGTGCCCGCCATACCGGCCGACAAAAGCGGCAGGCTCATGATCGCCGCCTTCGTGGGCACCACCATGGCGGCCCCCACGTTCGTGGTGCGTCCCCTGCTGATGAAGGGCAAGGGATGGACCTCCGCGAACACCCGCGACCAGAGCAGGGACGCCCTGATATCGGCCTCGCTCATGTTCCTTATCAGCGCCTCCGTCATGGGGGCGGCGACGGGGGCCCTCCATCACCGCGGGCTCACCATCGAGAAGGTGCTGGACATGGTCAACACCCTCGAGCCGGTGGCGGGTAAATACGCCGTCGCGATTTTTCTCACCGGGACCCTGAGCGCCGGGCTGTCCTCGGTGTTTCCGATTCTCATGGTGGCGCCTTTGCTGATCGCCGACTACCGGGACGGTGTGCTCGACACGGACTCGGGGATGTTCAGGATCCTCGCGGGGATCGCCTGCCTCTTCGGCCTGATCGTGCCCGTGTTCGGGGCCAATCCCATCGCGGCCCAGATCGCCACCCAGGTCGCGGGCGTGTTCGTGCTGCCCCTCGTGATCGCGGGGATCGCCTTCCTGGTCAACCGCGTCGACATCATGGGCGGACACAGGGCGGGGGTTCTCCTGAACATCGGGCTCGCCGCGGCGTTCGTGTTCTCCTGCGTCATTTCCTATACCGGCGTTCTCGCACTCATGGATTTCTTCCGGTAGGCATCCGGGCGCGCGTTCACCGGAGATGCGGGATGGAGGCGGCTGGCGACCGCCGACGGGGGCATTGGTACGTTTCTTCCACCATGAAAGGAGACAGACAATGGAATACAAGCATCTCGGAAAATCAGGACTCGTCGTCAGCGAACTGTCGTTCGGGTCATGGATAACCTTCGGCACACAGCTCGATGTGGACATGGTGAAGGACTGCATGCGGGCGGCATACGACGCCGGGGTGAATTTCTTCGACAACGCCGAGGTATACGCCCACGGCGTTTCGGAGGCGATCATGGGCGAGGCCCTCAAGGAATGGCGGCGCGAGGACCTGGTGGTTTCCACCAAGATATTCTGGGGCGGCAAGGCGCCGAACCAGACCGGCCTCTCCCGCAAGCACCTGATCGAGGGAACGAAGAACTCGCTCAGGCGGCTCGGTCTTGACTATGTCGATCTTCTCTACTGCCACCGGCCCGACCCCGACACCCCCGTGGAGGAGACGGTGCTTGCCATGGACGCTCTCGTGCGCGGCGGACAGGCGCTGTATTGGGGAACATCGGAGTGGCCCGCGGACCGTATCATCGCGGCGTATGAATTCGCCCGTGAGTGGCGCTGCATCCCGCCGACGATGGAGCAGCCCCAGTACAACATGCTCGTCCGGGAACGGCTGGAGAAGGAATACGAACCCGTCTTCGGGAAGTACGGCATGGGGACGACCATCTGGAGCCCGCTCGCCTCGGGTCTTCTGACCGGCAAGTATAACGAGGGTGTTCCCGAGGGAAGCCGCCTCGACAATGTGGACTGGCTGAGGGACGTGATGAAGCGTGACGGGTACCTCTCGGAGGAGACCTTCACGAAAATAGACCGCCTCGGCGAACTGGCCGGCGATCTCGGCTGCACCACCGCACAGCTCGCCCTCGCTTGGTGCCTGAAGAACCCCCGGGTGAGCACCGTGATCACCGGCGCGAGCCGTGTGGAGCAGGTGCGGGAGAACATGAAGGCCGCTGAAGTCAGGGACAGGCTCGACGACGGCGTCATGGACCGTATCGAGGACATCCTCGGCAACAGGCCCGCCTGACCGCCGCGGGGAGGGCGCTGTGGTGAACCTGTCTTCCGGTGAAATGCGCGGTGCATACGACAGGGCGGTCCGGGCCGTCCTGCTCGAGCGCGCCGTGTTCCGGGAGATCGCCGGCGATCCATCGTCGGTGCGTCCCGCGCTGGCGGTAGCCGCATTCGTCTCTCTCGCCGCAGCCGCCGGACGGTTCAGCTGGCGCGCCGATCCGATCATTGTCTATGTCTTTGCGAGGGACGCTATCGCCGCGTTTACGGTATGGCTCGGGGCTGCGCTCGGGCTCCATTATGCGGGCGCCGCCGTCATGCCGGGACGGACGGGGGATGCGAATGTCCGCCGGACCCTGCGGGTGCTGGGATTCGCGGCCGCTCCGGGCGTGCTCATGATCTTCGGTTTGATACCGGGCATGACCGGTACGGTGGACCTGATCGTCCTCTGCTGGATGCTCGCAGCAGGTCTCAGAGCCGCTCCCGCCGTGTTCCGCCGGAGACTTTCTTTGGCCCTTGCGGCGGCGTGCGCAGCATGCTGGCTGTTCGCGATCCTGGCTTTCTGGCTGATTCGCAGGTACATCTGAAGGGCGCGGAGGTTTCCGCATGCGGACGCCCGAATCACAAGATACCATCCACCCGTCACCATCAGCATCGGAAAGGTTTTCATGAACGAACAGCATCACACGACGATCGCCGCGGAACTCTCCATCGCTCCCGCCCGGGTGACCGCCACGGTCAGGCTTCTCGACGACGGCGCCACGGTGCCTTTCATCGCCCGCTACCGCAAGGAAATGACCGGGAGTCTCGACGAGGTCGCCATCACCGCGATCCGGGACAGGATCGGCCAGCTCCGGGACCTGGACGCCCGCAGGGAGGTCATTCTCGCATCCCTCGAGGAGCGCGGCCTGCTGACCGACGAGCTCAGGGAACAGGTGATCGCCGCCGACACCATGACCGAGCTCGAGGATATATATCTGCCCTTCCGTCCCAAACGGAGGACGCGCGCCACCATCGCCCGGGAACGGGGGCTCGAACCCCTCGCGGAACTCCTGTTCGAACAGGGGGACATCGACCCGTTGGCGGAGGCCGCCGCGTTCGTCGCTCCCGAAAAGGAGGTCGGGACGGCGGAGGATGCCCTCGCCGGCGCCCGCGACATCATCGCAGAGTGGGTGAGCGAGGACATCGGGGCCCGGGAGGCCATGCGCGCGCTCTATGCCGAAAAGGGCGTGTACCGGTCCCGTGTCATTGCCGGCAGGGAGGAGGCCGGGGCCAAATACCGCGACTATTTCGACTGGGAGGAAACGGTGGCCGGCGCGCCCTCCCACCGTGTGCTCGCCATGCGCCGGGGAGAGCGCGAGGAGGTGCTCAGCCTCCGCATCATCGTGCCAGACGAGGAGGCGACGGCGAAACTGG
>CAYNWJ010000266.1:0-6064 GCA_964400815.1 uncultured bacterium | reverse complement strand
CCACACCACAACAACAATATTATCATTTTTTCCTTGTTCTAAACAAACCAGGGGGGCGAGGACGAAGTCCGGAGGGGGTTATCATGACGAATATCAATAGGCGTGCTTGACTGGACAACCGGCTTATAAATGGGGAAATTGCCTGGAAAACGCTTGCGCGAGCATCGAGCACATCTCTGCCCGCACAACTGTGAGCGGATGTGTCGAGCGTTCAGGAAGCTAACGCAGAGGGGACGCCCGATGAGCGTCCCCTCCGCCGATCACTTGACTGCGGGATGTGGTCCTTCTAGTCGACCGCCACCTTCACGAGCACCTTGTGGAGATGACCCGTGCCGCCCTTCGGCGTGTGGCCGTCCTCGGGGAAGAAAATGGCGTACTGGCCGGGCCTGACCGGGACCCACGTGTCCGGCTCATCACCGAAGAAGCCGTAATCGTCGCCCTCGTCGAAGGGCTTGGTGACCTTTTCGAGGTCTTTCGCCGGTTTCCAGCCGAATTCCTGGACCCCTCCGACACAGAACTGGATGTCGAGATACTTCCTGTGGATCTCGATCTCGGCCCCCTCATGGCCCTGTCCCTCGACCTTGATGACCATGGCATAGACCCTGTCGCCGTCGATCTCCACGGTGCCCTCGAGGGATGCGGGATCGTTGTTCTTCAGGAATTCGAAAGCCGTTTTCAGATGGGGATTGCAGCCGTAATAGAGATGTGCGTTTTCCAGACAGTCGAGAATCATTGTCGTCCTCCGTTCGTGATCGTGAAACCTATTTCGCGAGTGTGTGTATACCGGGTGAATGCGATCACATGCTTCCGCTTTCCGCCAGGAGTTCGTGGGCGTCCTTCAATTGCTCGATGATGGCGATGTTCTGGGGGCATTCCGGTTCGCAGGCGCCGCATTCGACACGGACGTCGGCCTTCTTCCCCGGCTCCCATTCGACCTCGCCCAGGGCGGCGTAAGTGGTGCGTGAATGATCGATGATGCCATAGACCCGCGCCTGGTTGTAGAGCTGGAACACGCGGGGAATGTTCACACCGTTGGGACAGGGAACGCAGTAGCCGCATCCGGTGCAGTAGAGGTCGGCCATGGATTTGAGCTTTTCGAGATGCTTTCGCATGGCCGCAAGCTCGCTTTCCGAAAGGGGCCTGTTCTCGTCCGCGAAGCGGAGGTTGTCCTCCACCTGTTCCATGTCGCTCATGCCCGAAAGCACGATATCCACATGGGGATTGGACATCACGAACCTGATGGCGGTTTCGGGTATGCGGGATTTTCCTCCTGCGATGCCGCCGAGCACCTCGCTGGGCTCGCCGAGCCTGCCCCCGCCCACGGGCCCCATGACCACGACACCCATGCCCTGTTCCTTCGCGTGGGCGATACCGTCCTCGAGACGGCGGTCGATCATGTTGTACTGGAGGGTGACAGATTCGAAACGGCCGGTGTCGATGATCTTCACGAGGGCCTCGTTCGTATCGTGGAAGGAACAGCAGATGTGGCGCACAAGCCCCTCGTCATGGGCCGCGCGTATCCAGCTCCACACCCGCGGCTCGATGTCCTCCGTGTATATTTTCCAGTTGATTCCGTGGAGGTTGTAGATGTCGATGGCGTCCACCCGGAGGCGTTCGAGGCTGTTTTCCAGGTTCGTGCGCCATTCGCCCTCGTCCTCCCCGAAACAGGGATTCTTCGTGGAGACCGTGACGCCGTCGCGGCCCGGCCAGGATTCGAGCGCCTCGCCCACCGCCCGCTGGCTGTCCTGATTGCAGTAGCCGCGTGCGGTGTCGATATAGGTGACGCCGCCCTCGAAGGCCCGGTGGATCATGGGTATTGCCCGTTCACGATCGACGAGGCCATCGCTTCCCGGAGCGGTCATCGGGAGCCTCATGGCCCCGAACCCGAGCCGCGAAACGCGGTATCCCGTCCTTCCCAGCGCACGGTATTCCATCAAAAAACCCCTTTCCCATGGAGCGGAATGCGTTCCATGATTGTCTTTTCCGTTGCTTTGGCATATATTCAGCAATATACAACATTTTCTCCTCCGGTGAAAGCCATCGCGATGGACGGGCCGCCCCCGGGAGGCGAAGCGGATAATCCGCATCCCGAACCACAGGCAGGAACACCGCATGTCACGGACCATCACACAGCGCGTCACAATCGTTCTGTTCGCCTTGGCGCTTGCCTGCGTCCCGTGTTTCGATGCGGCCATTCATGCGCAGGAATACGGTGAACAGGGCGTTCACGGCATCGATTTCGTGAAGATTTCCGGGGGGACGTTCCGGCCCGGCTATACCGAGGGCGCCGACACCAACCGCTTTCCCGAGAAGCGTGTCGAAACGTTCGAGATGAGCGAAACGGAGATCACCAACGAGCAGTTCTGCATCTTCCTGAACGAGATGGCCGCGGCGGGCGATGTGATCGTCTCCCTGAACTATGTCATCGGCGCGACGGGCAGGTGGGGGGGCAAGGAATATTACCAGCACACGGGCCGTTTCAACAGGGAGAACAGGAGCGCCATCACCTATAACGGCAGCGCCTTCGCCGTGGAATTCGGCAAGGAGGACTGGCCCGTCGTGTATGTCACGTGGTACGGCGCCAAGACCTTCGCCGAGCGGTACGGCTACGACCTGCCGACCGAGCTCGAATGGGAATATGCCGCGAAGGGCGGAAAGGAACTGCCCTATCCCTCGGACGACGGCACGATCAGCTCGTCGAAGGGGAACTACATGAATTTCACGGGCCATCCGGTGGATGTGAAATCGAACGGCACGAATCCCTTCGGGCTGTATGACCTGCTGGGCAATGTCTGGGAATGGTGCCGCGAGCCGGTCAGGGCGGACGAGCAGGCAGTGAACAACGACCGCATCAGCGGAATGCTCACAAGCTCACTCCAGCCCATCAGGGGCGGCAGTTGGAACAGCCCGGCCACGTCGTGCCAGTCGACCTATTCGCGGGGATTCCCGCCCGACTTCAAATTCCACACCATCGGATTCCGCGTCGTGCGGCGGCAGGGATCACAGTAAAAATATGACCCGCGCTCATGCCCGCCTCACGCCGGCATCATGGAGCATGCAATGAACGATCATATCGAACGCCTTCTCTCACGGTATCCGGCGCTGTCCGTCTGCGCCCGTGACATGGAGACGTCTGTGCGGGCCATCGGCGACGCTTTCGCCGCGGGAGGAAAGCTGCTCCTGTGCGGCAACGGTGGCAGCGCCGCCGACGCCGAGCACTGGGCCGGCGAGCTTCTGAAGGGATTCCGCAGACCGAGGCCCCTGTCCGATGCCGTGGCGGAAAAGCTCGATCCCGGCGTCGCTGACAAACTGCAGGGAGGGCTTCCCGCGATCCCACTGACCGGCTTCACGGCATTCAATTCCGCCTTTGCAAACGACGCCGACCACGCCTTCGCCTTCGCCCAGCTCGTGCTGGCGCTGGGACGGTCGGGCGATGTGCTGGCGGCCATCAGCACATCGGGAAACGCCGAGAACGTGGTGAACGCCGTGCGGACCGCGAAGGCCCTCGGCCTGACCGTGGTGGGGCTCACCGGTGAATCGGGCGGACGCGTCGCCCTGTCCGCGGACATCTGCATCAAGGCCCCGGCGGACATCGTCCACGAGGTGCAGGAACTCCACCTGCCGATCTATCACACGCTCTGTTCCATGCTCGAAGAGCGCTTCTTCCCTGAAACCTGAACATGCACACGACCTCCACTACACACGGCGACGGAATGAAACTGCCCCCGCTGATCAGGCGCTTTCCGGGTATCGGTGATGCCATCCCCCATCGAAGCCTTGGATCCTTCCCCACACCCGTCGAGCGGATGGAGACCCTCGGCGGACGCCTGGGCATCGGAAGCCTCCATGTCAAGCGTGACGACGCGAGCGGCCACCCGTACGGCGGCAACAAGGTGCGCAAACTCGAGTTCCTGCTGGCAGAGGCCCTCGATCAGGGACGAAAACGGGTAATCACCTTCGGCGGCGCGGGATCGAACCACGCCCTGGCGACCTCCGCATGGGCCCGCGAAACCGGGCTCTCCTGCACCGCGATCCTCCTGCCCCAGCTCAACGCACACGCCGTGCGGCGCAACCTGCTCATGCATCTCCGGCTGGGAACCGACCTGGTCCCCTGCCCCTCGTTCTCACGGATGCGCCTGAAAACCATGACTGAAAGCGTCAAACGCCGCATCCTCGAAGGCCGCGCTCCCTCTGTCATTCCCATGGGCGGAACCTCGCCTCTCGGAACGCTGGGATACGTGAACGCGGGCTTCGAGCTGGCGGATCAGATCGAGGCCGGGCTCCTTCCCGCACCCGACATCATCTTTCTCCCCCTCGGCACCATGGGTACCGCCGTCGGTCTCGCTCTCGGCGCGGCGGCGGCGGGGCTTCCCTCGCGCATCGCGGCCGTGCGGGTCGTGGACAACTCCCTCGCGAACATGGACAACGCCCGCGCCCTCTTCCGCGCGACGAACGATCTCCTTGCGGACGCCGACCCGACATTCGGGACCCACGAGCTGTCCCCGGACCGTTTCATGATCGAGGAGGATTTCTTCGGGGGGATGTACGGCCGTCACACGAAGGAGGGGCTCGCCGCGGTGGACCTCATCCGGGAGACCGAAAAGATCGAACTCGAGGGCACCTACACCGGCAAGGCCCTCGCCGCCCTGATCGCCCACGCGGAACGGGGCATACTTGCGGGGAAGAGCGTGCTCTTCGTCAACACATACAACTCCCGCGATTTCTCCCCGGATATCGCGGGTCTTGACTGGCGGCGGCTGCCGAAGGCTTTTCACCGGTATTTCGAAAACGATGTCCAGCGGGTTGACCGTGAATTTGCGGGCCGGGGGGAAGACTGATGGACGGGCGCCGTCTGCCCGGACTGCTCGAACGGTTCCGGGACCTGCGCGTCGTGGTCTTCGGCGACTTCTTCCTCGACACCTACCTCGAGATCGACACAGCACTCGACGAGCCGAGCCTCGAAACGGGGAAAACCGCACGGCAGGTGGTGGACGTTCGTCACAGCCCCGGCGCGGCGGGAACCGTCACCGCCAACCTGGCAGCCCTCGGCGCAGGATCCATCCACGCCGCCGGGTTCACGGGTGACGACGGCAACGGCCTGGAGCTCGTCCGCGGACTGGAGGCCATCGGCTGCGGCACGGACCATCTCGTCAGGACAGCCGACCGCCTGACCCCGGTCTACATGAAGCCGCGTGACAGGGGAATCGCCGGTCTCGCGGGGGAATTCGAGCGCCTGGACATCGTCAACCGCGCGCCCACTCCGCACGCCCTCCAGGAAACCCTCACGGACCGCCTGGAATCCCTTCTTACATCCACCGACGCGGTCATCATCGTGGACCAGGTGTCCCTGGACGGAACCGGCGCGGTGACCGCCGCCATGCGCGACACCCTCTCCGCCATGGCCCGCGCCCATGATTCCGTCGTCTTCCTCGCCGAGAGCCGCCGGAACATCCTCCGCTTCCGCGATGTCATCGTCAAGCCCAACCAGTTCGAGGCCCTCGGCATGGACACCCCGCCGCCGGGTCACGAACCGACCATCAGTGACTTGGAACAGGCGCTTCCGGACATCCGCGCACGGATCGGGGCGCCCGTGGCGGTAACCCTCGGCGCTCACGGCATCCTCGTGAGCGATCCCGTTCCCGAAGTCGTTCCCGCCGTACGGGCGTGCGGTCCGCTCGACACCACGGGCGCGGGAGACAGCGTGGCCGCCGCCATGACACTCGCCCTCGCTGCGGGAGCGTCCCTGCCCGAAGCTGCATGTATCGGGAATCTTGCGGCGGGGGTTACGGTGCGCAAGCTGGACGAATGCGGGACGTGCACGCCGGAGGAGATGGTGGGGTGCTGGAGGGAAGCGTTCAGTGATCCATCACCTTAAGGTCCGGCGTTCATATGAAAATCGGGAAGTAATCATGACAAGACAAGCGCCGGGCTTTCAGGTGTTTTGAACCATGATGTATGGGATTACGGGATGAACCGCGATTTTCAATCCTGAGAATCCTTCAATCCTGAGAATCACGGTTCACATCTTTTTATTGTGCAATCGTTTGAACTCAAGACTTCCACC
>CAYNWJ010000265.1:0-6068 GCA_964400815.1 uncultured bacterium | reverse complement strand
GGATAACCGGCTCATGGAATGATACACCGATGACTATTTTTTTCATATATCTTGTTACTTCTCAACTGCATGGAGGATGCCAGTGACAAAGAAGTACAGCGGCCCGAAGTATATCGTCGTGGTCGGCGGCGTCATGAGCGGCGTGGGCAAGGGGCTCGCCACATCGGCGATCGCCCGTATTCTCACGGGATACGGTTTTTCCGTGACCGCCGTCAAGATCGATCCTTACATATCCATCGACGCGGGCCTCTTCCGCCCGACCGAGCACGGTGAAGTGTGGGTGACCGACGACGGCGGCGAGATCGACCAGGACCTGGGCAACTATGAACGCTTTCTCGACTTGGACATATCGCGGACACACAACATAACCACCGGCCAGGTCTACAAGACGGTCATAGACCGGGAACGGCGCGGAGAGTATCTGGGCGCCACGGTGGAATTCATACCGCACATCACCGACGAGGTGAAGAACCGGGTGGCCGGCGCCGCGCAGGGGCACGACATCTGCATGGTGGAGATCGGCGGGACCATGGGCGAGTATCAGAACATTCCCTTCCTCTTCGCCATGAAGAGCCTGCAGATCGATATCGGCATGGAGAACATGATTTACATTCTCATCACCTATCTCCCCGTACCCTCCCATATCGAGGAGATGAAGACCAAGCCGACCCAGCAGGCGATCAAGCTTCTCTCGGAAAACGCCATCTTCCCGGACATCATCCTGTGCCGGGCGAAAAAACCGCTGGACATGATACGCAAGAAAAAGATCCAGACCTATGCCAACATCTCCTCCGATTATGTCATCAGCGCGCCGGATTCGAACAATCTCTATGCCATCCCCCTGAATTTCGAGCGTGAGAACATCGGCGGCAAGATCGTCGACAAGTTCGGCATGAAGGCTCCGAAAAAGCCCGACTGGAAGAACTGGAAACAATACACCGAACGCATCGACAATCCAAAGCGGACAGTGGACATCGCCATCGTCAACAAGTATGTGGTCACCGGTTCGTTCAAGCTCGCCGACTGCTTCATCAGCGTGAGCCAGTCACTGGTGCATGCCGGCGCCGAACTGGATGTGGGCGTCAATATCCACTGGATCGACGCGAAGAGCATTGAGGAGGCGGAGAGTCCCGACGATCTGCTCGGTAAATTCGACGGCATCCTCATTCCCGGCGGATTCGGCGAACAGGGCTTCGAGGGAATGATCAGAACGGTGACCTTCGCGCGGGCGAACAAGGTGCCGTACCTGGGGCTCTGTTACGGCATGCAGGTGGCCGTCTGCGAATACGCACGCAATGTCTGCGGCCTCGAACGCGCATCAACGAGCGAGATCGACCCCGAAACCCCCCATCCGGTGATCAACATCATCGAGACCCAGAAAGAGACCCTCGAAAAGGAAGGGTACGGGGGCACCATGCGGCTGGGCGCCTATGCCGCGATTGTGGAGAAGGACAGCTTCATCTATGATCTCTACAAGGAGACGGGACGTCTCAAGACCGACCGGGAAAAAGTGGAGGCGTTCAAAAAGGACAAGACGAAGCACTTCCGGCTGGGCATCCTGGACAAGGACGACATCACCGTGGTCGAGCGTCATCGTCACCGCTACGAGGTGAATCCCGAATACATCGATATCCTGACACAGAACGGTCTCTTCTTCAGCGGGCACCATATCAGGGGCGACGGGACCAGGCTCATGGAATTCATCGAGCTCAAGGATCATCCCTGTTTCATCGCCACCCAGGGACACCCTGAATTCACATCGCGTCTCGGCCGTCCCAATCCCATGTTCCTGGGATTCGTGCGCGCCGCCGCCGGACGCTCGGAAACGAAGGATTGAAGCCTCATCACATAATCCGGTCGGATTGACCGTCAAGGGAACGTTCACTCATGCGATCCTCTTTCCAAATAGGAAACGCCGCTCTCGGAAGCGATGCGCCGCTTCTTCTTATCGCGGGTCCCTGTGTCCTGGAGTCCGTGGAACTTGCCGACACCGTCTGCGGTTCTGTCGCGGAAATCGCCGCCGGTCTCGGTATCGGCTTTGTATTCAAGGCTTCCTATGACAAGGCGAACCGTCAGAGTGTGGATTCCTTCCGTGGTCCCGGCATCGGGAAGGGCCTCGCCATGCTCGACAGCATCAGGAGCCGACACGGCGTACCGGTCCTGACCGATGTTCACACGCCCGAGGAGGCGGAGATGGCGGGAACGGTTGTGGACGCGCTCCAGATTCCCGCGTTCCTGTGCCGTCAGACCGACCTGGCGCTGGCGTGCGGCGCCACGGGCAAACCGGTGTTCGTGAAGAAGGGCCAGTTCATGGCGCCCGGGGACATGAAATCGACCACCGAAAAAATCGAGCGCGGTGGCTCGGACATGATCGCCCTTGTGGAGCGCGGTTCGAGTTTCGGATATCACGATCTGGTCGTGGACATGCGATCCCTCGTCATCATGCGCTCGCTCGGCTGCCCGGTGATCTTCGACTGCACGCACTCGGTCCAGCGGCCCGGCGCGGGAACGGGTGTGAGCGGCGGTGCGCCGGAATTCATCGAACCGCTGGCCCGCGCCGCCGCCGGATGCGGGATAGACGGCCTCTTCATCGAGACCCACCCCGACTGCGGCAACGCACTCTGCGACGCGGCGACCATGCTTCCCCTCGACCGTCTCGCGAACCTGCTCGGGGATGTCGTGTCCATTGACAGATCGATGTCATGATACTGTCGGGAGAAACACCATGAATACAGGATCATATCATGAAGGCGCACCGGGCATTCGCTCCGTTCTTTTTTTTCTCCTGCTGATTGCTGCGGCGCTCCCGTCCGGCGCGCAGGAAGCCATCAGCCCGTTTACAGGAAACCCCCGCTACTGGCAATACCGCGGTGAACCGGTCCTTCTTCTGGGCGGCTCCGACGAGGACAACCTCTTCAACAATCCCGTCATCCTGAAGGACAACCTGGACACCCTCGCCTCCGCCGGCGGCAACTACATCCGTTCCACCCTCTCCTGCCGCGATGAGGGCAATGTCTGGCCCTACAGCGAGGAAGACGGTGTGTATGACCTCGATACCTTCAATCCGGAATTCTGGGACAGGCTCGAGACCAGCGTCCGTGAAGCAGAACGCCGCGGCATCATCGTGCAGCTAGAGTTCTGGGCCACGTTCGACTATTACCGCGAGAACTGGCGCGCCAATCCCTTCAATCCCGCCAACAACAGCACCTACACCACGGAGAACACGCGGCTTATGGCTGAATGGGACTATCATCCGGCGCGTAATGTCCAGCCCTTCTTCTTCTCCACACCCGAAAACAACAACGACACGCTTCTGCTTTCGTATCAGGAAGCCTTCGTCCGAAAGGCGCTCGAAACCACGCTTCCCCACGGCAATGTCCTGTATTGCCTCGACAATGAAACACGGGCTCCGGCGGCCTGGGCCCACTATTGGGGGGCGTTCGTCCATGAAGAGGCGCAGAGATACGGCCGCGAGGTCCATCTGACCGAGATGTGGGACCAGTGGGACATCACCCACGAGGACCATGCCCGCACCTATGCCCGCCCCGGCCTGTTCGCCTATACCGACGTATCCCAGAACAACTGGCAGGAGGGTCAGACCCACTACGACCGACTGATCTGGTACCGTAACAACCTCGCTGAACAGCCGGGCGGCATACGGCCCATGAACAATGTGAAGGTCTACGCCCGTCTCTCCGGCAACCGGCCCAACGACTACGATGTCGGAGTCGAACGCTGGTGGCGCAACATATTCGCCGGATGCGCGGGCACCCGCTTTCACCGTCCGCCCAGCGGCAGCGGCCTGGACGAGACGGCGGTGCACCATATCAGGATGGCGCGGGATTTCACCGGGGCCTTCGATATTTTTTCCTCGGAACCGCACCCCGAGTTCCTGGATGGCTGTGACGATAACGAAGCATACTGCCTGGCCGTTCCCGGTGAATTCTATGCGCTCTATTTTCCCGCCGGCGGTTCCGTCAGCCTCGATGTCGGTGAGGAAACCACCTGTTCGGTACGGTGGTTCGATACACGGGGGGGCTCGTTCCTCGACATCCGTGACATGAAACCTTCAGCCGCCCGGCCATCGTCATTGATCCTGACCACTCCCGACACCACGGGCATGTGGCTGGTGCTGGTGGAGGTGGAATGACGAATGGACCGTCCCGTGCCAACACCCATCTATCGCATCATGCATGTTGATAATCTGGCCACGTGCCTGACAAGAAGGGCTCTCAATGCACCCAACCATATTCCGAATGACGGATTGCCGTTCAAGACTATTCACAACAAAGAGATTCAATCGGCAAGACACTCGAGAATGATTCCCTGCGGGTGTAAAGGCGCCATCCATGATTATGTATCCTTTTATCTTGGCCCGCGTTCTCCCATGTTGTTCCAACTGCACACAGGCTGGCTCGATGGATACGATGAAACACAGGAACCCATCATTTAACTCGTCACGTCAATCGAGCAGGTCGTTGCAAGAAAAATTCCGTTCGTCTTTTCAGACGGTCATGGTATTGCAATATTTACACGCTGGTTCGATGATCTCGAACATCTTGATCAAATTGATTGGGATATCGTTTATGCCCGTCAATGGAACGACACAATCGAGCATAACGACCGACAGCGCCGAAAACAGGCGGAATTTCTGGTGCGCCATGCATGCCCATGGGAAATTATCGAGGAAATATGCGTCATAAACAGAGCAATGAAAGTGAAGGTCGAATCAATTATGGATGGGTATTCCTCATCCATTCGAAAACCAGTCAGAATAAAACGGAAATGGTATTATTAGGAGGCATGCAATGATCGAATTGACGAAAGGCAACATATTGCACGCCGACGCCCAGGCTCTTGTTAATACGGTAAATTGCATTGGATACATGGGAAAGGGGATCGCTCTTCAGTTCAAGAAAGCGTTTCCGGATAATTTCAAGGCATATCATGCCGCATGCAGGCGCAAATCAGTCAAACCGGGTGAAATGTTCGTGTTTGAGACGAACTCGATGTGGAACCCACGATACATCATAAATTTTCCGACCAAACGTCATTGGCGCGGAAAATCCCGGATTGAGGATATTCAATCCGGTTTGATTGATCTCATCAAGGTCATAAAGCGTAACAATATCCAGTCGTTGGCAATACCTCCGCTGGGATGTGGTCTCGGGGGACTCGATTGGAAAGAGGTTCGACCGTTGATCGAAAAAGCGCTTGCCGAAGCACCGGATGTGAAAGCGTACCTTTTTGAACCGGCTGGGGCACCTTCACCCCAAGAGATGCCAGTCGGCACTGAAAAACCACACCTTACGACAGCCCGTGCATTGCTGATTGATATAATGTACAATTATATTCGTTTATCCTATAAGCTCACCTTACTCGAAATTCATAAATTGGCTTATTTTCTTCAAGAGGCGGGGGAGCCTCTGAGATTGCGATATGAAGCGGGAAAATACGGACCTTATGCACATAATCTCAACAAAGTACTTGAGCTCTTGGAAGGACATTATATCAGTGGTTATGGTGACAACCAACAACCGGAATCCGAAATAGTACTGTTACCGGGGGCTGTCAGGGACGCCAACGAATATCTTCAGGGCCATGAGGATTCGCTGAATCGTCTCGAACGGGTTGAAACTTTTATTGATGGATTCCAAACCCCCTATGGCATGGAACTTCTTTCCTCCGTACACTGGATTGTAAAACACGGAAAAGAGCCGAACCCAACTATTGATTCCGTCATTTGTCAAATCCACATGTGGAATACAAGAAAGAAAGAACTATTCTTAAAAGAACACATTGAAGTTGCCTGGAACAGAATCAATGATGCAGCCTTGATCAATTCGTGACATAAGAGGATTCAATGGACAAATTCATCATCGAGGGCGGACGCTCCCTCAAGGGAACCATCGAAGTCGAGGGAGTCAAGAACGTCATCCTCCCCATGATGTGCGCGGCCCTCATGGCCGAAACGGGCGCGACCGTAATCCACAATGTCCCGCATCTCCAGGACATTCGTGTCCTCAGACGGCTCATCATCGAACTCGGGGCAGGCTGTGAATACGATG
>CAYNWJ010000264.1:0-6073 GCA_964400815.1 uncultured bacterium | reverse complement strand
TATCGGCTCACTTTTTACGTTTGCCAAATTTTACAGAAAATTAGGGACGCAATCCATGCGCTTGCGGTATTGAGAGAATGGAGGACTCGAAACAAGCCTCATGATGGGAAGCGAATCATTACAGACGAGGAAGTGTATGAGCAAACGACATGCGCTTACAAGAAGAATTACAAAAGTTATGGCTGCAATGAACCAGTAACAAAGGCATTTTGCGATCCGGAGTGCCCACTTCTCTGGAGTCACAACAACAAGCGATACTAAACATAAAAGGAGAAACCACATGGAACCACAGGTACGATACATCGACGAAAAAGAAGTATCAAAAATCACCGGCCGAGCGCTATCCACCCTCAGAAACGAGCGATTCATGGGGAAAGGCATACCCTATGTGAAAGTGGGAAGAAGCGTACGATATCGAATCGACGACGTGATAGCATTCATGGAAAGGTATAGGATAGAACCTATTCGCCCATGAACGATCATAATTCGGTGATGTATTTGGAGTGCCCTCTGCTTGCCTAAGTGCACTATTTCTATATGGGGGATAGCATGGGGGAAAATGAAAAGCAAAGAAAAAGGGCGATTTTCGAATCGCCCTAAATTATTATAAATCAATTTGTTATCTTGGTAGCGGGGGGCGGATTCGAACCGCCGACCTTTGGGTTATGAGCCCAACGAGCTACCGGACTGCTCCACCCCGCGACATTGTAGTGTGACTAATATATTGATAAAATGACGGATTGTCAAGGGGCAGCTTGGATATTTTGAGAAACGGGCGTATGGTTCCGTAGTCGGGGAGCGCCGGCCGCCGTGAAATTCAATGCGCAAAGGACACGATTGGTACGGCATGTTTTTTTTCTTGCCTATTGACAGTGCTGGTTGCAACATATATTATTACATTTCGACAGTTTGCACGTGTTTGACACAGGCAGAACGGGGCCGGAAAAAACCGACCGATACGGGAAACACGATGTTTCCGGAGGGAATCCAGGCGTGTATCTCATAATCCTGAACGGCGAGCAGGAAGGAAAGCAGATAGAGCTCAGCCCGGGGAAATATGTCATCGGGCGTTCTGCTTCCTCCGATGTCGTGATAAGCGATGACCGGTATATTTCCGGAACCCACTCGGAAATAAAGATTTCCGACAAGGAACGTGTCATGGTGAGCGACCTGGGAAGCCGTAACGGCACCTGGCTGCTGGGGGAGCCGGTGGAAAAACCCTCCAAGGTCGCCCCCGGGGATATCATCCGGGTCGGGCATACTTTTCTGAAGATTTCACGCCGTTCGATGGAGCGTTTTTCCGGTCAGGACGAGGTGCCCTCCGAAAGCCCGGAGGCCATTGTCGTCGTCGATATCGTGGGTTCTTCGAAGATCGCGCAGGCCCTTGGCGACAGGGTGGCCAGCAAGGTCAAGAATGTTCTGTCCCAGAATTTGAACAAGAATCTCAAGGAATATCCGGCGGAATTTCTGAAAAACACCGGCGACGGCTACATGATCGTCTTTTCGAGCGCCATGGATGCGGTGCGGTTCTCCGTAAACCTCATGAAGGATACGATGGGGGACGGTTCATACAAGGGCTTCCACATCAGAATCGGCATACATTACGGTGAAACCTACAGGCTGCCCGACGGTGACAGACGGGGCATTGCGGTCGACATGGCGTTCCGTGTCGAGGCGGTGAAGATCGGCGACATGCATCAGACGGTCGTCGGTATCAAAAAGGACGATCTGCCGCGCGTGGACAGGATTTTCATTTCCGAAGTCGTACAGAAACTGATTCCCTCCCATTCATCCATTCAGACGCGTTGTATCGGCTTTTTCGATTTGAAAAATTTCACCGGACGGCACAAGATCTTCGAGGTCTTGTTCTGATGACCGCCGATCGAAGCTCTGTTCCCGCGCTCCCGGATGACATGCTTTTCCGGCAACCCCCGAAAACCCAGCGAAAAATACACATAAGATATAAAATATCATGCTGTTACATCCAATGAACGTGCTGGATAATCTTCTTTGAATAGTTTTCAGAAACGCATATGACCGATGTTGGTGCTGGTGGAATGTGGAATAATGATGATTGATAGTCCACCGTTCGAACCATGATGATTGGGATGAAGGGATTGACAGGATTGTAATCGCGGTTCATCCGGTAATCCCGAAAATCACGGTTCAGCAATTTAAAACCGTCGGAAAAAATGTGATTTTCCGTAAAAATGGGGGTTGCCAACGGCATGCTTTTTTCTTGACAACCGTGATGTCTTACCTTAGTTTCATAATTATGTAATCAAAAAATTCGCAGGCGTGGTATTCGTTGCGCCGCGGTTTTTTGTCTTGAACGGTTTGGGGGGAAGTGTCGTCATGGCAAACGCCAAGATCGGCAATCTTCTTGTCAAGGACAGGAAGATCAGTGTCGAGCAGCTCGAGGAGGCCCTCAAGCGTCAGAGGGAAAAGGGGGGCAATCTCGGCGCCAACCTCATTGATCTCGGCTTTATCAATGAGTCCGAGCTTATTGAGGTTCTCGCGAAGCAGCTTGGCGTGCGCTCCGTCGAACTGAATCTTGATGAAATAGATGAAGACATCGTCACTCTTATCCCCGCAGAAGTCGCCATCAAGTTCAATGTCATCGCGTTTGAAAAGAACGGCAAACTTCTCAAGGTAGCCATCCCCGATCCCACCAATTCCTTCGCCCTCGATTCGATCAAGCTCATAACCGGTTGCAAGATCGAGCCATATATCACCTCGGAGAACGCGATCAAGGCGGTCATCGAGAAGATATACAATACAGGCGAGGAACTCGAAGGGATACTCGATGAATTCGAGGGTGAGGAACTGGAGGTCGTCGAGGAGAAGGAAGACGATGTCGAGTCTATAGACACCGATGACGCGCCGCTCGTACGGCTGGTCAATTCGCTTCTCGTCGATGCCGTCAAGCGGGGAACTTCCGATATTCATATCGAACCGTTCGAGAAACAGGTCCGTGTGAGATTCAGGATCGACGGTGTATTGCTGGAAATGCCTCCGCTTCCCAACAAGCTCAAGGCGGCGGTGACATCGCGCCTCAAGATCATGAGCGATCTCGATATCTCCGAGCGGCGCGTTCCCCAGGACGGCCGCATCAAGATCAGGATGCAGAGCAAGACGGTGGAATTCCGCGTTTCGACATTGCCGACGCTTTTCGGTGAGAAGATCGTGATGCGTATTCTCGATCAGGGGAACCTCACCCTCGATCTCACCAAGTTTGGATTCACCGAGAGCGCCCTGAAGGACTTCATCAATGCCATCGAGTCTCCCTATGGCATGGTCCTGGTCACGGGACCGACCGGATCGGGCAAGACGACCACGCTGTATTCCGCGCTGAGCCGCATCAATCATCCCGGAACGAATATCATGACCGCAGAAGACCCGGTGGAGTACAACCTCTTCGGTGTCAACCAGGTCCTTGTCCGCAACGAAGTGGGCATGACATTCGCCGCGGCGCTCAAGGCATTTCTCCGCCAGGACCCGAACATCATTATGATCGGCGAGATCCGTGACCTCGAAACCGGCGGCATCGCCGTCAAGGCCGCGCTTACAGGCCATCTTGTTCTCTCCACGCTTCACACGAACGACGCTCCCAGCACGGTGACGCGCATGATCGACATGGGCGTAGCGCCGTTTCAGATAGCATCCGCTGTCAATCTCATCCAGGCTCAGCGTCTTCTCCGCAAACTCTGCAATGAGTGTAAAAAACCGGTGGAGGTCCCCGAGGAGCTGCATGAGCAGCTCAATATCAAGCCCGGTGACGTCATCTACGGTCCCGTTGGCTGCCCCAAATGCGGCGGAACCGGAAAGAAAGGCCGTATCGGCGCCTATGAGGTCATGGTGATGTCGGTGCCTCTCAGGGAGGTCATTCTCAACGGCGGGAACACGAACGATATCCGTAAAGCGGCCATCGACAACAGTATGCTTACCCTTCGCATGGATGCCATTCTGAAAATGAAACAGGGCATCGTCGATTACGAGGAAGTCATCCGTGAGACCATGTGATCATCCCGGACAATCAAACGAAACAGCCGATTTCCACAGGGGAATGAAGACCCATGCCCGATTATACCTATGAAGGCAAAACCCGGACGGGAAAAAACGTCAAGGGAACATATACCGCCGACAATCGGGAAGAGGTTTTTTCCTATCTCCGATCGAAGGGGATCATCGCCTCGAAGGTGAAGAGCAAGGGCATCAGCATTTCGTTCCAGATGGGGACGGGGGTCGCGACCGAGGATGTCACGAACTTCGCCCGGCAGTTCTCGGCCATGATCTCGGCGGGCCTGCCGCTGGTCCAGTGTCTCAATATCCTGACCGAGCAGACGGAGAACGAAAATTTCAAAAAAGTGCTCGAATCGGTGACCAGCAGTGTGGAAACGGGAAATTCCCTCGCCGACAGTCTGGGCAAACATCCGAAGATTTTCCCGGAGTTGTTCGTCAATATGATCGCGGCGGGCGAAGCGGGCGGTATTCTCGACACCATTCTTCTCAGATTGTCTTCATTTCTGGAAAAAGCGGCGTCGCTCAAGCGCAAAATAAAGGGCGCCATGATGTATCCTGTGGTCATCAGCGTGGTTTCGGTGCTGGCTGTGGCTGCGCTCCTGATTTTCGTCATTCCGGTTTTCAGCAAGATGTTCGCCGATTTCGGCGCGGAACTGCCCGGACCGACCCAGATGGTCGTCGACATGTCGAATTTCATGAAGACACCCGCAAAGATCCTGCCCCTTGTCGCATTCATCGTCATTTGCGCCATAGCATTCTTCAAGTATCGCCAGACCCCGAAGGGCAGATACAACACCGACAATCTTCTGCTCAAGATCCCCGTCCTGGGCGATCTGGCCAAAAAGAGCGCCGTGGCCCAGTTTACCAGAACACTCGGTACCCTTCTCGTCAGCGGCGTGTCCATTCTCGAGGCCCTGGAGATCACGGCGAAGACATCGAACAATATGGTCGTCCGGAACGCGCTCATGAGCATGATCGGCGCCATCTCGGAGGGCAAGACGATCACGGAGCCGATGAAGGCGACGGGTGTGTTCCCTCCCATGGTCATCCAGATGGTCGCCGTGGGTGAGGAGTCCGGCGGTCTGGACCAGATGCTCACAAAGATCGCCGATTTCTATGACGAGGAGGTCAACGCCGCCGTGGAGACCCTGACGAGCGTCATGGAACCCATCATTATCGTGATCCTCGCCGTTGTCATGGGCGGTACTCTCATTGCCATGTATCTTCCCATGTTCGACATGATCGGCGCCGTCAGCGGCTGATGGACGGTCCCTCGAAAGCGGCCGGCGCATCGATGGATATTTATACGCTCTTTCCCCTTTTTCTCCTTTCGCATCGCTTCAAGCGGTTATATTTTTATACCTGTCATTGCATGGACCGTCCACTCGCAGTTTCTGTGGATGCACGGGAGCGATTTGGTCCGCGGTTCGTGCCGGATGGCGGATATCCGTCCCCCGACAGACCCATCGACTGATACCATGGAGGCCCGATGAAAAAGATTGCGGTTTTTGCCAATCAGAAGGGCGGTGTGGGCAAGACCACCTGCACCGTGAATGTCGGATTCGAACTCGCGCGCCGCGGCAGGTCCGTGCTCCTCATCGACATGGACCCCCAGGGAAACCTGACGTCGTGGTGTGGATGCGATCCCGACGATTGCGCGAAAACCGTCTTTGACGTCCTCAAGGGAAACGCCTCCATGGAGGATATCATCATCGGGATCGGCGATGATCTTAACCTCGTTCCCGCGAATATCCTGCTCGCTTCCATTGAGCGCGAGATTTTCGCGTCCATCGGGTATGAACGGATCATGAAGCGCGCCCTGAAACCGGTACTGGACAGGTTCGACCATATTCTCATCGACTGCCCGCCCTCGCTGGGGGCCCTGACAATCAACGGTCTCGTGGCGGGAAACGAAGTGTATATCACCGTGGCCTGCGAACACTTGAGCGTGATCGGGACGAACAAGCTCCTCGAAACGATAGACGCGGTCAAGGAGAACTACAATCCGGGACTTGATATCGGCCGGGTGATACCCACCATGTTCACGAAA
>CAYNWJ010000263.1:0-6080 GCA_964400815.1 uncultured bacterium | reverse complement strand
GACATCCACTTCCCGGCGCGTGACAGTGTCAGGGTCGGGGGCGCCTTTCCTGTCATCCTCCGCCGCACCCCCTACAACAAGGAGACGGCGCAGAACGTGGCGGAATACTACGCCTCCCGCGGTTATGTGGTCGTATTCCAGGACACGCGGGGACGGTTCAAGTCCGAGGGTGTCTGGCACATGCTCGACGACGACGGCGTGGACGGCTATGACTGCTGCGAATGGATCGCCCGGCAGCCGTGGTCCAACGGGCGCATCGGCATGTATGGGACCTCGTACGAAGGGGGCACCCAGCACGCCATCGCCCTCGAAAAAGCGCCCCATCTCACCACCATCATCCCCGTGGACGCCATGTCGAACCTGGGCCACGCCAGCATGCGCAACGGCGGCGCGTTCGAGCTCAGGTTCTGGAACTGGATCCACCGGTTCGCCTGGCAGGGCGGACGGCAGGCGCGGGACCCCGGAACAGAAGCGGCTCTCAGGGAACTCGACGATAACAGGCATCACTACCTCGTCAACCTCCCCCTCCGGCGCGGAACGACACCCCTGAAGCTGGCCCCGGAATACGAGGACTGGCTGGTGGAGGGCATGAAACACGGCGCCAACGACGACTTCTGGGAGCAGAACAACATCGTCGATCATCCGGAACGATACAAGGACCTGCCCGTCTATCTAGTGGGCGGCTGGTACGACTCCTGGGGAAGCAACACCACCGCCAACTACCGCGCCCTCGCCGGGAGGATCGCGGGACCCGTGTATCTCATCATGGGACCGTGGATCCACGGCGCGCAGGGGCGTCACGCCCACGGGCAGGTGGATTTCGGTCCGGACGCCGCCATTCCCGACCCGCTGGCGTGGCGGCTGGAATGGTACGACCGGTGGCTCAAGGACGACCGTGAAAGCGCGGTGGGCCGCGAGACGCCGTTCGAGACCCCCGTCCGCATCTTCGTCATGGGCACGGGCGACGGGCACAAGACCGGGGACGGCATGCTCTTCCACGGCGGATTCTGGCGGAACGAGCAGGAATGGCCCCCCGCCCGGACGGAATACCGGAAATGGTACCTTCACGGGGACGGCGGGCTTTCGGAGGTCCCGCCCGCCAAGACCACCTCCGCGACCACCTTCACCGTCGATCCGGCCGATCCCGTCCCCACCATCGGGGGCAACATCTCCTCCGGCTGGGGCATCATGCAGCAGGGGGCCTGGGACCAGCGCGGCGGCGGGCACATCTGGAACTGGCAGGTCCCCATTCCCCTCTCCGCGCGGCGCGACGTGCTCGTCTTCCAGAGCGAGCCGCTGGATGAGGACATCGAGGTCACCGGCGAGATCGAGGTGAAGCTCTGGGGTTCATCGACCGCGCCCGACACGGATTTCACCGCCAAGCTCATCGATGTCTATCCCCCGTCGAAGGACTTCCCCGGCGGTTTCGATCTCAACATCGGCGACGGCATCATCCGCGCCCGCTTCCGTGACTCGATCGAAGAGGAGAAGCTCATGACGCCCGGCGAGGCATACGAGTTCACCATCAGGCTCTATCCGACCTCCAACGTCTTCAAGAAAGGGCACCGTATCCGCGTGGACATCGCCGGAAGCAATTTCCCACGCTTCGACATCAATCCCAACACCGGCGAACCGCTGAACGACAATCACCGCGTCTCGAAGGCCGACAACACCGTCCATCACGACCGCCCGCGCCCCTCGCACATCGTGCTGCCGGTCATTCCCGCTTCCGGACGGTGAAGGGGGAAGCGGGTGGAAAGGTGCGCACGGGTGAAGTGGGGAATAATGGGGGGGTCCCACGTATTCTTTCACTTGCTTTGGGCGTAATACATTCGTATGCTATAATCCGTTATCGTCTATAATGAAAGAAGGGAAAATCGCATGAAGACAGTTTCCGGCACCCGCAGGGCGTTTCTCTCCTCGGCGGCGGGCGGCGCGCTCGCGTTGGGCATCGGGGGAGCGTGCGGAGGGAAACCGCCGAAGCAGCCGAACGTGCTCTTCATCTGCATCGACGATCTCAACGACTGGGTGGGCTGCCTGGGCGGGCATCCCGATGTGAAGACGCCCAATCTCGACCGTCTGGCGGCGCGGGGGGTGCTCTTCAGCCGGGCCTATTGCGCGGCGCCCGCCTGCGGACCGTCACGGACGGCGGTGATGACCGGGATACGGCCCGCCACATCGGGGGTGTACAACAACGCCCAGCCCTTCCGGGAAAGCGGGGTCCTCCGGGACGCGGTCACCCTGCCCCAGCATTTCATGGGCCACGGCTATGCGGCGATGGGCAGCGGCAAGATCTATCACGGCATCTTTCCCGATCCCCCGTCATGGGACGACTACTGGCCCTCGAAGATGACGACCCGGCCACCCGATCCCATGCCCGATGGCCGTCCCCTGAACGGCATTCCGGAGACCCGCCATTTCGACTGGGGACCGGTGAACGTGGACAACGCCGAAATGGGGGACGTGCAGGTGGCGGAATGGGTGTCCGGCCAGCTGTCGAAACAGCACGACACGCCCTTCTTCCTCGGCTGCGGCTTTTACAAACCGCACCTGCCGTGGTATGTGCCCGGGAAGTATTTCGACATGTATCCCGTCGACACGATCACCCTGCCGAACGTGAAGGAGGACGATCTCGACGACATCCCCGAGCAGGGCAGACGGATCGCCCGGCCCGGCGGCGATCACGCCACGGTGCTCGAACACGGTCAATGGCGGAAGGCGGTGCAGGGCTATCTGGCGAGCATCACGTTCGCCGACGACTGTCTGGGAACGGTCATCGACGCTCTCGACGCGGGCCCGAACAGCGACGACACCATCGTCATCCTCTGGTCCGATCACGGCTGGCACCTGGGCGAGAAGCTCCACTGGCGCAAGTTCGCTCTCTGGGAGGAGGCCACGAGAAATGTGCTCATGGTCGCCGCTCCGGGCGTGACAAAACCGGGGGGAGTGTGCGATGCCACGGTGAACCTGCTGGACGTCTATCCCACCCTCGTCGATCTCTGCGGCCTTTCACCGAAGCCGGAACTCGAGGGCGAGAGCCTCGTTCCCTTCCTCCGGGACCCCGCGCGTCCCTCGAACAGGCCATCGCTCACAACCCGCAGCCGAAACAGCCACTCCCTGCGTTCCGACCGGTGGCGGTACATTCGATATTCCGACGGGACCGAGGAGCTGTACGATCACGACGCCGACGAGATGGAGTGGGACAACCTGGCCGGGGACCCGGCGCTCGGGGATGTGAAGCGCGAACTCGCCGTGTGGCTGCCGGTGGTCAACGCCGAAAACAGCCCCGTGCAGGACGCCGAGACCCGGAGACGCCGGCAGGAGGAGATGGGCATCCAGCTGCCCTGAGGGATTTCTTCTGTTCGGGACACCGGGAACCGAAGAGCCGTTCGGACATTGAAGTACTGGTTGCCGTAAGGCTGGGAACACTATCCTGGAAGACGCCATGAAGCTTCGCATCGATCTGCCACATGACGACATCGACGCATTCTGCATGCGATGGAAGATCACCGAGCTATCCCTGTTCGGGTCGGTTCTGCGTAACGATTTCCGTCCCGACAGCGATGTTGACGTGCTGGTCCGGTTTGCTCCCGACGCGGGTGTTTCGCTTTACGATTTGGGGCGCATGGAGCGTGAACTGGAAATGATACTCGGCCGGTCCGTCGATCTTGTCAGCCGTGAAGCGGTGGAACAGAGCCGTAACTATCTCAGGAGAAAAGCCATTCTCGGCGCCGCGGAGATCGTGTATGCGAGCTGACGATATTCTGCTTCTCGACATGCTGATTGCAGCCCGCGACGCGCGTGATTTCATTCGGGGCGATACGTTCGGTGATTTCAGCCATGACCGGATGAAACAGCTGGCCGTTTTCAAATGCATGGAAATTATCGGAGAAGCCGCCGGAAAGATATCGAAGGAATTCAGAGAAACACTCCCGGACATCCCGTGGAGAGAGATCATATCCATGCGTAACAGGCTGGTACACGGATATTTTGAAATTCACCTCGCAAACGTGTGGGAAACGGTCGTCGAGGATATTCCCGTTCTCATACGACTCCTTGAAAAACATGTGCAGCCCGAAGAAGACATGTGAAAAGAACTACTGGAATCGACAGGAATCATCAATACATCTTCACGCATAATCCCATCATACGGAAGGAGACACGTCCCATGCACCGCACCTCCCGCATCCCGATCATCATGCTCGTGTTCGTTCTCGTCTTCGCCCTCGCGGCGTCGGCGCAGAACAGGCCCGCCGCGGTCTACAAGGACGGCCCGGTCCGGGCGAAGATGATCGACGCCGAGTTCCACTACAGCGACTCGAACTATCACGCCATCTGCAACGCCTCCGACGGCAACGTCTACTATGTCATCTGCTCCCACAACAAGAAATCGGGCGCGAAGATGTTCAAGTACGATCCCCGCTCGGGCAGGAACGAGGAAATCTGCGATTTCACGGACTATCTGGGCTACGACCGCACGAAGGTCATCAACCAGGGCAAGGTGCACAGCGATCTGTACGAAGTGAACGGCAAGCTCTATTTCGGCACCCACGCCGGCGCCTGGGACCAGACCTATCCCGGCGGTCATTTCATGAGCTATGACCTGGACAGCGGAGAATTCACCGACTATGGCATCGGGGTGCAGGCGGACGGTCTCGTGGCGCTTACCATGGACCCGAAGAACATGCGCATGTACGCCGTCTCCTGGCCCGGCTATCTCTTCCTCTGCTACGATATAAAAACCGACGAAGTGAAGATCTGGGGCAAACGGTACGCCCCGGTCGAAGAGCAGGGACCCCGCTCCATCGGTGTCGATCCCCGCACGGGCGACGTGTTCTGGCACAACACAGACGACACCATCGAACGGTTCGATTTCGACACCGAGGTGGTCCGGCCCATGGAGAAGCCGCGCTTCAACGGCAACATGTTCCTCGTTCCCTTCGGCGAAGGCAACTACAACGTCAACCACGTCTGGCGTAACATCCGGTGGAGCGACGCCCTCAACAAGTTCGTGGGCGTCATGTACAACAGTGACTGGCTCTTCGCCTTCGATCCGGAGACCGAGGAGATCGAGATCATCGACCGTATCGCATCCGGTCCCAACCGCAAGTCCGGATTCACCATCTACAGCTCGCTGGCCTTCGAGCTCACCCCGGACGGCAGGACGGCGTACTACATCGCCCACAACAAGATCGATCCCTCGGACACCGAGAGCAACGAGACCGAACTGCACCTGGTCACCTACGACCTCGTCGACCGTCACTATACCGACCACGGCCCCCTCGTGCTCGAGGACGGCCGCAAGCCCCGGTACTGCCAGGGAGTCGAAATCGGTCATGACGGCAACATCTATATCGTCGCCTGGGTGGTCATCAAGGACAAGAACAGCGAGGCCTACCGCGAGCGCCTGCGCATCTCCCGCGACGGCAAGCCCGCTCCCGAACTGGAGATCGAACGCAGCCGCGATTTCCAGGAGATCAACCTCATGATCATGAAGGACCCGCTGGCGCGGTAGCGGGAAACCACAATTCGGCAATGAGGGGCGGTCGGGATTCGGCCGCCTCTTCTTTCTTCATTCGTCATTTCGCCCCGGAAGTGCGCCGATGCTATTAATCATTCCCCATACTCCCACGCCCCCGGGTCCGGAGCAATTTCCGAATTCTCCAGGCTCACCCCCTGTCCGTGCGTCCACAGAAGCGGGCAGGGTGACGCCGGGTTCGTGCTCTCCTCCCAGGACGCCGCGCCGTCCGGAGACACATAATGCTCTCCCGCCGCAGCGGACACGGAAAAGACAAGCATTGTCGTCACTGCCGTCATGAAAGCGTGCATGCAGCCACCTCCGCGTGAGTGTGGGCCCGAAAACCGCTGACAGGCGATGGTATACCTCCTCCGTCAGCGCCGTGACACATCCCCTCACAGGGGGAGGCATGTTCGATAAACACCGGTGCAACGGTCACCCTGTCAGGGGACGGGGGCGACGTCAGGAGGGGGTTGTCATACCGCAAGCCGGTTAACAAGTTAAGTAAGCATCCATATACGTTGATAGTGACCGGGCCTGAAACCGGGCATTTCAGGCGGAA
>CAYNWJ010000262.1:0-6089 GCA_964400815.1 uncultured bacterium | reverse complement strand
GGGAGGAATGATGATTGACCGTACAATGATTGAACCACGATTTATGGGATGAAAGGATTGACAGGATTCCAATCGCGGTTCATCCCGTAATCCCGGAAATCCCGATTCAGAAACTGAAAAGTCACGAAATATATGTTTGTGCCGGAAAATGGGGGATTGTCAGGGTAAATTAAGTATTGACACTTCAAGGAAGCATGCGTTATACTTGAAAAAATTATATTGTTCCATTCATCGAGCATACAGACAGGGACATCAAAGGAGGAAACATGAAAAAAGTTCCGGCAATCGCGTTACTGATGATCGTGGCGATGTCACCCCAGGTCTTCGCGTCGGGCCTCTCGATTCCCGAGCAGGGCGCGGCGGCGATGGGTATGTCCGCGGCGATGACAGCCCGCTCGGAGGACCTGAGCGCCATATACTACAACCCCGCCGGCCTCGATTATGTCCAGGGATTCGAACTGATGCTCGGTGTCACCCCCATCATGCCGAGCCACCACTACAGTCCCTTCTATGAGGACAAGAAGAATTATCTCTTCAAATCGCAGGAAGCCGAATCGAACATTTTCCTTCCCCCCCAGATTTATGCAGCCATGCCGCTGGGAGGAAGAATGGTCCTCGGTGTGGGCGTCTTTGCACCGTTCGGCCTCGGAACCGAATGGGATGATGAATGGAACGGTCGATACACCTCCACCTACGCCGAAATCCAGAGCATCTATATCAATCCGACGCTCACAATCAAACTGAACGAAAAGGCCTCCTTCGGCTTCGGCGTCTCCTATGTGACCTCGAACGCGACGATCGAGAAGATTTTCGACACGGGATCCCTTTTGAGCGCCAACCTCATGGGCAATCCCGACTATGACAGCAAGTTCGGCCTCGAGGGTGACGGATCCGCGGTCACCTATAATCTCGGCCTGCTTGCACGTCCGCTGGAAAACATACAGCTGGGCGTATCTTTCAGGGCCGCCTATGACATGGACTACGAAGGAACCGCCAAGTTCAAGCACGCGAACAAAAGCATCCCGGTTCCCGACGGACAGGGCGGTGTCGTGATGCTCCCCGTTTCACAGGTTCTCGCCGACCAGCTTCCCGCATCCCAGGACGGCGACGCGACCCTCAACATGCCCTGGATGATGAACTTCGGTCTCAAATACGATGTCAATCCCCGCTGGGACGTTTCCAGCGACATCAACCTCGTGGGCTGGTCCGTGTACGAGGAACTCGTGCTCGACTTCGACACGAACAAACCGGTCGACAAGCAGATCCAGGACAAGGACTGGAACGACAGCTGGGTGGTCAGGGCCGGCACATCCTACGACTATACCGAAAATATTGTGTTCCGCGGCGGCGCCCTCATCGACAAGAACCCCGTCCCCGACGAGACATTCGACGGCCAGCTTCCGGACAGCCACCGTTACGGTCTCTCGCTGGGCGCCGGCTATACCATGGGAAGGGTGCGCTTCGACGCCAGCTACATGCTTCTCAATTTCTTCAAGCGCGATAAGCATAACGGTGTCGGGTTCGGCGCCGATACGACCGGTGACGGCACCGTTGACCGCTTCGACATTCCCGACGACTATCCCGTGGGCAACGGCACCTATGAGAGCCGGGCGCATCTCCTGTCCGTCTCGGCAAGCATCATGTTCTGACACAGTCTTCATGAATCGGGAGGAAGGCGGGCCGTACCCGCCTCCTCCCATTCCACCACGCCCACACTTCAGCTTCACGCCATATCCCGCGCAACAGGCTGCATTTCCAGCAACATGTCAATATCCGCAACAGCAAACAACACAGTCTGCATCATATCCACACGCCAACTGTCCTCTTGGGTCCGCAGCCACATTCCGGACATGTCACGGGTCCCGCGGCACAGGCACTGCAATACACGCGCCCGACCGCGATAAAGAACTGATGTCCCCGTAATGATACAGCCGTCCGTGCCATAGAAGAAGGGCGAGTCTCGGAAGACCCGCCCTTTTCCGCGCCGTCGACGGAGCTCCGTCACGGCAACCGGGGGATATCATGACGCTTCCGAAAGAGGCGGGGCATGCAACCGTCAGATCAAGCGCCCCACCTCCGGAGCATGCTATTCGTTTCAGAAATCCTCGAACTCATCGTCATCGAGCGGGATGACGTCATCGGGCGCCACCACCGACGCATATTCCTTCTTCACGGGGGCGGGTGTTTCCCTTTTCGGGGAGGGAAGCCGCTTCGAGCCGTTGCTGCCGTGCACGCCGCCGGAAACACGCCGCGAAGCGCCGCCGCCGTTGCCATTGCCTCCCGCCGATCCGCCGACGATACCGATAAGCATGCCGACCATCTCCTTGAGTTCGGCCGCCTGGGATGACATCTCCTCGCTCGCCGAGGCGGATTCCTCCGCATTCGCCGCGGCGCTCTGGGTGACCTGGTCCATCTGGTTGACCGCGGTGTTCACCTGGTCGATGCCCTGGCTCTGTTCCGCGCTCGCCGACGACACCTCGTTGATGAGCCCCTTCACCTTGCCGCTGGCGTCGGTGATTTCCCTGAGAATATCCGAGACCTCGGTCGAGACGCTGACACCGTCCTTGGCGTTCACCTGTGATTCCTCGATGAGGGCAGCCGTATTCTTCGCCGCTTCCGCCGCCCGCATGGCGAGGTTACGGACCTCGTCGGCAACGACGGCGAATCCCGCCCCCGCTTCGCCGGCCCTGGCGGCCTCGACCGCGGCATTGAGCGCCAGGAGATTGGTCTGGAACGCGATCTCGTCGATGGTCTTGATGATCTTGGCCGTTTCGTCGGATGACGACTTGATACGGTTGATGGCATCCTCCATGCGTATCATGGCATCACTGCCCTTGGATGCGGAATCGCTCATGGCATTCGCCATGTCGTTGGCCTGACGGGCGTTTGTCGCGTTCTGTCTGGTCATGGAGGTCATCTCTTCGAGGGAGGCTGAAATCTCCTCGATGCTCGACGCCTGTTCGCTCGATCCTTCGGCAAGCTGCTGGCTCGATGAAGATACCTGGATCGAAGCGCTTGCCACCTGGTCCGCACCTTCGTTCATGCCTGCAATGACCTTGTTGATGGGACCGGTGATGGATCGGGCTGTCATGACGGCGACCGCAATGATGGCGATCAGCCCGATCACTCCCACGATTCCCATCATGATGGTGAGGGCCTTGACGGCGGCGAAGGCTTCGGCCTTGTCGATCTCGGCGAGAATGGCCCAGGTCAGGTCGCCCACGGATACGGGGCTGTATGCGGAAAGCACCGGATTGCCGTTATAGTCGGTGATGATCTTCGCGTCGCTCCTGCCTTCGAGCGCCTCGCGCGAAGCCTCCGTGTCCACGCTTCCTTTCGAGGGATTCGCGAAGGATGCGATGACCGTATGGTTCTCGGGATCGAGATAGGAATCCGAACGCATGAGCTTGTTGGGTCCCACGAGATAGGTCTCACCGGTCTCGCCCAGGCCCGAGCGCTCCTGCATGATATTGTTGATGGCGTCGAGCGGGATCTGCAGGGCGACCACGCCCACCGTTTCACCCTCATGCTCCACCGGCGCGCCGATGAAGGCGGCGGGCTCACCGTTGCTGGGTGCATAGGGCTGAAAGTCCGCAAGGGCCGACCCGGCCTGCGCCTTCTTGAAGCAGATGCCGAGGGAACTGGTGCTCAGGGCGCTGTTTATGACGTTCTGTCCGAAATCGGACTCCTTCGCCACCGTAAACACGATGTCACCGTCGCTGGAAATCAGAAACAGGTCGTAATAGCCGTATTCGTTGTTGTATTGTGTCAACCAGGGGCCGTAATCATGCTCGACCGCCGTCCACAGTGAACCACCGGCCCTGTCTCCCTCCGCCTCGAACGCCTCCTCGAAATTCACCATCGCCTCGGCGACCGTGGGATTGCCGGCAAGAACGGTCACATCACCGAACCGCTCGTTGAAATAGTTCTCGATCTGCCCCTTTTTTATCGACTGAATGGAGACAAGCTGGTTGAAGGCGGCGCTGTCCAGGGAACTGCGCGCCTTGTTGAGTGACAGCAAACCCACAACGGCAAAGGGGATGATCCCCACAAGCAGATAGGTTGTGATGAGTTTCGTGCTGAGCTTCATGTTCGACATGGTCCCCTCCGAAAAGCGTTAACAGTGAGTATGGTGGATGAAAGTTATCTGAATCTTCGGCATTTCTGACGTTCGTACATGGCGCCAGACACACCGACAGAAAGTGCAAATCGGGTGCCAAAGGGAACATGATTGTCATTAATACAAAATAAACAATTACTTATGATGACGCATGCAAGGGGGGTGTTATGAAGGACATATGCGGAGTGTCAAGAAGAAAGGAAGGCGTACATGACAGAGTGTCGGGTCAATGGTGATTACAAATGGGTATTATATGATTAATAATACTAATCATTGTTCGCGGGGTGTTCGAGCGACGAGAGGAATTCGCGAAGGTTGACCTTGCGGTTCGTGATGCCCAGTTTCTTGCGTATGTTGCGCTTGTGGGTCTTGACGGTGTTCTCGGCGATGCCGAGGGTCTCGGAGATGCCGGAAGCCGTGCTTCCCGAGCGTATCATGTCGGCTATCCGCCGCTCGGTGGCAGTAAGGACCGCCAGATGGTCCTCCAGCCTTTTTGTCAGGGGACGGGTGATTTTCTCCATGTTGGTAACGATGATATCGGCGAGGGCGTTCATGGCCGTTCTGGATTGCGCCTGACTGAGTTTCAAAAGATAGGGCCTGACAAGCTCGCGAAAATTTGCCGCCGCAGAGTCCTCGAATGCCGCGCGTTCGTCCTCCTGGTGTTTGAGAAGCACCTTGAGCGCGGTATTCGCCTCTTCGAGCCCCCGGGCCTTTTCGCTGAGCTCGGCCTGCGTGGCGAGAAGAAGACGATCGGTTTTCTTGCGCCCGGTGATATCGCGGATGATCGACTGGAATTCCACCACTCCCCCGGAGGCTCTCCGCGTGGAATTGATGAGACAGTGGATAGACGTTCCGTCCCTTCTGATCATTTCCACCTCGAAATCCCGGACGAAGCCTGAACGTTCCATGTGGTCCCGCAGCTTTTTTCTATCCCGGGCGTTATGATAGAGGGCGAGAATGTTCGTGCGGAACAGCTCCTTGCGGGTATAGCCGGTCAGGCTCTCGAACGCGGGATTGCAGTCGATGATCCCGCCCTTCTCGCCGGTGATGCACACCGCATCCAGAGAGCCTTCGAACAGCTTGTGATATTGTTCGTCGATCCTGCGCTTCTCCTCCTCGCGTCGTTTACGTTCGGTCACGTCGCGGCAGGTATAGAGAATCGTTCCGCCCTTGATTGAGACCTTCTTGATATTCACGAGGAGGGAATGAAGAACCCCGTTTTTATCGGTGATGTCGCGCTCGATATTGACAAGTTCGCCGGCTTCCGCGAGATCGGCGGAATCGAAGAGACGGTCGCCGAGCAGTTGCGGGATCGTCCCCATTGCGCGAACCTCGTCCAGGAAATAACCGAAGATGATATGGACATTGGGACAGACATAGGTGAAGGCGCCCTCTTCATCGGTGATGAACACGGCGTCCGAGATTGTGCTGAGGGTGATGCGGTGCAGCTCCTCCGATTCACGGAGGTCCTTTTCCGCAGCCTTCTGCAGGGTGATGTCGCGAATGCTTGTCCTGAGCCCGAGATAGGCGCCGTCGACACCGTACATGGGCCGCCACGAAATCGCCGCCCAGAGAAAAGCACCGTCTTTCCGGACGAGACGGCATGACAGATCGCGGGCCTCCATGCGCCGTTCGAGGGACAGACGGAACGAGTTTTCCATCTCGTCCCTGTCATCCCCGTGCAGCGCCGAAAAGGGAAACTCGTGACTTGCACCATGATTTTCGGAAACGAATGAGGCGAGCGAGCCGAACGGCGCATTCACCCACTGGAGCGTGCCCGCGGGATCATGCCAGCATTCGATGCCGCATGAGTTTTCCGCGATATCACGATAGTGCTCCGCCCGGATGTCATATGAACTGCTTGGAGACATGTCATATTCCTTCCGATGTCTTATTGCTCCGGTGATTAAACTTATCCGGGTATCCAGTTTGATAAGCAACACATGATTCAGCAGCTCTCTGCGAAGCC
>CAYNWJ010000261.1:0-6093 GCA_964400815.1 uncultured bacterium | reverse complement strand
GGCGACATTCTCCGTGCCGGGCCGCATCCCGCGTTCGTGTCCGCCCCCGTATGCTATCGGCCGCACCCTGACACCTCTTTTGATGTAGAGCACGCCCACTCCTTTCGGGGCGTTGATCTTGTGGCCCGACATGGCGAGCATGTCGATCCCCGTTTCGCGGACATCGACGGCAATCTTGCCCACAGACTGGACCGCGTCGGTGTGAAAGAGCGCTCCGCCCCGATGGGCGATTTCAGCCGCCTCGGCGATGTCCTGAACGACACCGGTCTCGTTGTTTGCATGCATGATGCTCACCAGTGCGGTGTCTTCGCCGACACGGTCTTCGAGTTCGCCGAGATCCACTCTTCCTTCTCCGTCAACGCCGACACGGGCGACCGGAATTCCCGCCTTTTCGAGATGCGCCGCTGTCTTGAGGACGGCGCTGTGTTCGATGTTCGAAGTCACGAGGCCGTTCCGCTTCCCCGACGCGCCCAGGGACCCCATGAGTGCGATGTTGTCCGATTCGGTGCCGCAGCCGGTAAAAAATATCTCTTCGGGCTCGGCGCCGATGATTTCCGCAATGGACGCCCTGCTCCGTTCGAGCGCGTTTTTCGCCTCGCGTCCCCATGAATGTACGCTCGAAGCGTTGCCATAGGCTTCGGTTAGATAGGGAAGCATCGCATCAATCACCTCGCGTCGGACCGGCGTGGTGGCGTTATGATCGAAATAATATCGTTGTTTCATGTCATGTATCTCCATGGCAGCCTGTCGAGGGCAGTGCGCTGTCGACAGATTGTTCTTCGGCAAGCTCGGATAGTGTCACCGAGTCGAATGCCCGTTCGACTTTCCTGCTCAACCGGCGGTAGAGATCGGATGTCACGCACCTGTTCATGCGGTCGGCGGCGCGCCTGGAACGGGAGGATTGCAGGCATCCGCAGAGGGCGATCGGACCTTCGAGGGCCCTGACCGCGTCTCCGATGGTGATCTCGTCCGGTTCCCGTGAGAGGTGATACCCTCCCTTTATGCCCCGTTTGCTCTTGACCAGACCGGCCTGTTTGAGCTGATGGAGCACCTGTTCGAGAAAGGGCATCGGCAGATTCTGGCGGCTTGATATTTCCCTGATGGTCAGGGGATCGCCGCCATACCCGCAGGCCAGCTCATACAGCGCCTTGATCCCGTAAATACCTTTGTTGGAAAGTTTTATCATGATGCAACCATCGGTTGACAAGTCCGCTTCAGTAATATCAGTTGTTTTCTAATATATTAAACCTGACCATATTTGTCAAGAATAACCTTCTTAACTGACAATCCCCCATTTCCAGGCATAAACATATATTTCGAGGCTTTTTAAGTTTCTGAACCGGGATTTTCGGGATTACGGGATGAACCACGATTACAATCCTGTCAATCCTTGAATCCCATAAATCATGGTTCAAACGGCGGTCGGTCAATCGTCATTCTTTCATCGCCGCCACCCGCCTGATGGATGAGATTATACATCAACGCTTGCCCGATGGGAAAAAGCGGCACGCGAACCCAACAGTGAATCGCGGGAGAATCAGCAAAAAAAGACACCCCCCGAAACACGGGAGGCGCCTTTTTTTCATGGAGTGATATCATCGAATATGATGAATATTCGCTCGTATGCGAGCGTGCTTATCCCTTTATCGGACCAGGGTCATCCTGCCCGTCAGCATCGTCCGGTTCGAACGCAGACGGTAGATATACACACCGCTCGAAACGGCTTGGCCGTCATCGTTCCTGCCGTCCCACCGCACTGTGTGGTGGCCGGCGGGGTGGTCCGCATTGACAAGCGTGCGTATTTTCTGACCGGCGATGTTGAAGACATCCAACCTGACGGCGTCACGCACGGGGATGTAATAGCTGATGGTGGTTTCGGGATTGAAGGGGTTCGGTGTGTTCTGACCGAGGATGAACCCTTCCGGGGCGGCGTCGTTCTCGACGGAAACGGCGACATTGTCGATCTTGATCACATAGCCGCCGGAGAGCTCGTTTATGCTTTTCGTGGTGGTTCCATAGACCATCAGGCCGCCATCAGCCGCCAGTGCGCAGTCGAAGCCCTGGGTGTGCTGTTCCCCGCCGATCTGTTCGCGCCAACGGATTTCGCCAGAGGGTCCGATGCTCGCGACGACCATGTTGGCATAGGCGCCGCTGTCTGTCGAGAGGTAGCCGACGCCGGTCACCGCGCAGCCGCCGTCGGGCAGCCCCACAACGCCGTTGCCGTCGGCGCCCTCGACGGTCGTGTTGAAGATCTCATTGCCCGCAGCGTCGAGCTTGACAACGGTGATGCCGTCCCCTACTGCATAGATGCTGCCGTCCGCGCCCACATCGACACCCTTGAAGAGGGTCTGGTATAAGAGGCTCCATTCCTCGTTCCCCTCGGCGTCCGTTTTCAGTATCCAGCCTTCGGGCTGATTGAAAGCCGGCCTCCAGCGCCCCACGAACACGAATCCGCCGTCCGGCGCCACTGCCACATCACGGAAATTGTCCTCGTATTCTCCACCCAGTTCGAACGCCCACAGCGAATCTCCCTGCGCATCGACCCGCATCATGTATGCCTGCTGCGACGGACTGCCGAGATTGGTGGCTTCGAACGCGCCGATAAAGCCGCCTCCACTCACTTCCCCGATACCGTAAACGATGTTCATATAGGCCCTTGTATAGGACTTCCACCACTCGAGCCCGCCATCCGCGTCCACCTTGAAAATGAGAAAATCCTGCATCCACGATTCGTTGTTGACCGAACCACCGACAATGAACCCCCCGTCGCCGGTGGCTTCGACGGTGATCGCGTCCGAGCCGTTGGTTTTTTCATCGAAATCGTAGAACTGCGACCAGACGACTTCTCCCGCGCTGTCGATTTTGGTCAGCGCCGCATGTTCGAGCCAGTCGTCCCCCGTCTGTTTGCCGGTGAGGACGAAGCCGCCGTCGGCCGTCGCGCAGATACCGCCGCCGTTGGTGTGTTCATACGTTTTTTCGATGGACAGATCGAGTGCGGAAACAGGTACTGCCGCGATCAGCACCGCAATGGTCATCATTGCCAGCCGTTTCATCGCTTCCTCCTTATGAATGAGTAATAAACGGGGACCTTCATTCATATAATACGGCATGGATCACAGCGAAAAAAATGACTGAAATTAGCTATTTTTATACCTGCGCATGTTGTTATGCGGCCCTGAGTTTCCGGCCATCCCGGCCGTCATGAAGGTCGAACCATGCACGGCGGGAAGACCGTAATAAAAGAGAGAACGGCGGCGGGAACCGATTGCCCTGGTCAATCGTCCGTTGTATGGAGGGATGATGCTGTGAGGCCGGCGGCGGAGGGGTTTCCGATGACCATGACGGGGTGGTTCGTCATTCACGGAATTTCAAGGCATCTCGGAAATAGGCGATGGTCTTTTCGAGCCCCTCGTCGAGCGGTGTTTCAGGTTCCCAGTCCAGATTGTCACGGGCGAGGGTGATGTCGGGCCGGCGTCTGACCGGATCGTTTTTCGGAAGGGGATGGTGGGTTATGCGCGACTTCGAGCCTGTCATGGCGATGACCTTTTCGGCGAGTTCCAGCACGGTGAATTCGCCCTGGTTGCCCAGATTGACGGGGCCGTTGAAGTCGTCGGGGCCGTCCATCATGCGCAACGCCCCCTCGACGAGGTCGTCCACGTAGCAGAAGGACCTGGTCTGGCTTCCATCGCCGTAAATGGTGATGTTGTCGCCGCGCAGGGCCTGAACGATGAAGTTCGAGACCACACGGCCGTCGTCGATGGTCATCCGTGGGCCATAGGTGTTGAAGATCCTGATGACGCGGATATTGACGCGGTGCTGCTGGAAATAGTCGAAGAAGAGGGTCTCGGCAGCCCGTTTTCCCTCGTCGTAGCAGGAGCGCGGCCCGATGGGGTTGACCCGTCCCCAGTATGATTCGCGCTGGGGGTGTTCCTCGGGGTCGCCGTAGACCTCGCTGGTCGAGGCCTGGAGGATCTTCGCCTTGACACGCTTCGCAAGGCCCAGCATGTTGATTGCGCCGAGAACATTGACCTTGGTGGTCTGTATGGGGTCTTTCTGATAGTAGATGGGTGACGCCGGGCAGGCGAAATTGAATATCTCGTCCACTTCCAGGTAGATGGGAAACGTGACATCGTGGCGGACGAGTTCGAAATTCGGCTTGTCGAGCAGGTGATAGATGTTTCGCTTGTCCCCGGTGAAGAAATTATCGAGGCAGATCACGTCATGGCCCCGGTTCACCAGTCTGTCACAGATGTGCGAGCCGAGAAAACCGGCCCCGCCAGTGATCACTATTCGCTTCTGTCGCATGAAAAACCCCGTTGGATCGGTTGAATGGCCGGAAAGATGAATGCGCGCGCTCCAAGATCGGCCGCATCTTTCCACCCAATAATAATACGCCGTGGGCCTCATGTACAGTCATTTCCGCACATGACTGCCCGATGGGGTGAAAAGTTTTTTGCCAGAGTTGTCACGGTGTGTATATTGCCGTGTGTGGTGAGCGGCTCCGCCACATGAAGCCTTTCCGCTCCGGATGGGGCCGTATCTATCTCTGAACGTTGATGTACAGGAGTGCTCATGGAACTCGGAAAGATAGATCTCGGCGGCTCGGACGATGTGGTCCGGGAGCGCCGTTTCGACAATGACGGGACGTCCGACAGTTTTTACCACGACATGCCGCGCCTGCTGCTCCTTCTGGCGATGCTCCTGGCCGCTGTCGTCGGGTATGTCGTAAAACAGAAGAACAACACGCCCGATGAGATCATCCGGCGTTCGGTGGAAACCATGCTTGCGCGGCCTTTCAGGACGAGCCTCGAGGGTGTATCGACCCTGAAGAACATTCCGCTCGGCTATTATCGCAGCCGTCATTCCTATCATCCGGAGCAGGGGCTGACCGAGAACCCGCTTGTCCCCGGCTCCGGGGTTTCGGACGCAAAGGAGCCTCCCTTCGACCCGGTTACCGCGCTCGAGGCCCTTTCCCATCTTTCCAGCGTCAATGAAAACGACCGAGAGGACATGTACGGGCACGGGACGCGCCATTTCGACGGTGTTCTGGCGCTGCCGGGAGTGGATGACGAATCCACCGTAACCGTATTCGAGTTCTGGGTGGACATGCGCAACCTTCAGGCGGTGCGTCTCGTCCTCACGACCATCGAGCGGAACATCGCCGTGGACGACCGGGGACGGACCTTCAACAAGGAAACCTATCTCAATATCCGATATTTCTGATCGCCGGTCATGCCGGTTCCCCGGGCCGTCTGACCCTGGATGTCAGTCGTTCCCCTTCCTCCCGCGCCTCGAGGGCGAAATCGAACAGGTCGCGCTGGAGGCATACCGCCGGGTCTTCCCTGGGCAGGTATTCCCTGTCTCCCCGCATGAATTTCCGCGCCGATTCGTGACCCAGAATCTCTTTCACCGCCGCTGCATGGTCATAAGGGGAGCCGTCGAGCAAGCTGCGGATGTAGTCGCTGCAACGCTCGTCCTCGGGCGCTTTCTCCACGGAGCGTATCCCCATCGCCACGATACTCACCGTTTCAGCCCCCGATTCCCTGATGCATGCGGCGGTGGCGCGGGCGTTCACGAATGACGCCAATAAGACCCTGTCGCCGCGCTTCATCGCTTCCACCGCTCCGGTGACCCCCGATGTCGTGCGGTGGATGACGGTCCTTCCCCTGAAGAACGCGCGGCCCCGTTCCATGATCATCCACGGTGAGTTTGTCAGATCGAATCGTTCCACGGGAATCTCGTTGTGCTCACCGACGAGCAGCGCATCCCCGCGCATGGCCAGACAGCGGTCGATGTCGGCCTCGAGAATGATGGATTCGACGCCGAGACTGTACATGAGGGGTTCGCATGTGAATGCCCTGAACACATCGATCACGACGATTGTTCCGTGCGCGGTTGATAGCCCGTCCCACAGCGAACATTGCAGGATGTTCATTTCCGTCCTTTCCGTGCATGTTGAGTGTGACATAAATAATGACACCATGAATGCATGTCCGACCGGCTGCTGTCAATCGGCTCGATGGACTGGCAATCCCCCATTTTCCGGCACAAACTTATATTTCGAGGTTTTTCAGTTTCTGAACCGGGATTTTC
>CAYNWJ010000260.1:0-6102 GCA_964400815.1 uncultured bacterium | reverse complement strand
TTTCGGGCGAGCGCGAGATGCCGAGGGTGTCGTGCTCGAGTTCGAAGGGTTCCTGTTCATCCGCGGAAGAGAAGAACTGGGCGCGGCAGGGAAGTGCTGCGAGGATCAGGGTCGCAACGATGCACAGGGCCGGGAAGACGCGTTTCATGAGACGCTCCTTGAACGATGATATGATCCGGGGACAATCCCGGGTGAGCAGAACGAAAATCCGCTCTCATGACAAGGTACCGTACGCGGTATCCCGATCCAAGTGTAATCCTTCCGCTGATGGGTCCGGTTCCGGGCATCGAAAAAAATGGTGTGCACGTATACTTTGCCATCTCCATCCTTGACATGGATATAGAAATATAGTATCTTATAAATCTAATACGTTTTGCCCTTACCCTCCTTCGGGCCGATTCCGGAATCAATCGCTTATCTATTCATAAATAAATTAGTTACGGGGAACAGCATGGCTGAAAAGAAGAGAATAGGAATTCTGACAGGCGGAGGTGACGCGCCCGGACTGAACGCCGTCATCAGGGCGGTGACCGTAAAGGGCATCGATTCCGGTTATGAGATCGTGGGGTTCGAGGCGGGATGGAAGGGCCTTCTCGAGAAGGATTACCGTATCCTCACCTTCGATGATGTCGAGGCGATACACACCCTCGGCGGGACGATCCTCCACTCCTCGCGCACGAACGTGGCGAAGGTCGAGAACGGGTTCGCCATCGCCAAGAACAGCATGAAGGATCTGGAAATCGACGCGCTCGTGGCCGCCGGCGGCGAAGACACCCTCGGTGTCGCGCTCAAGCTCTACCAGCAGGGCGTCAAGGTGGTCGGTGTGCCGAAGACCATCGACAACGACGTGAACGCCACCGACTATACCTTCGGATTCGACACCGCCATCAACCGGGTGTCCGATTTTCTGGACATGCTTCGCACCACCACCGAGGCCCACAACCGTATCATGGTCGTCGAGATCATGGGGCGTCACGCCGGATGGATGACGCTGCACGGCGGCATGGCGGGGGGCGCCCACATGGTGCTCATTCCCGAGGTCGAGGTGACGGTGCAGGAAGTCTGCAAAATGGTCAAACGCCGATACGAGTCGGGCAAGACCTGGGCGATCATCGCAGTTGCCGAGGGGGCGCAGATTTCCGAGGTCATGAAGGACGTGGCCCATTCCTCGCAGCTCGACGATTTCGGTCATGTGCAGCTGGGCACGGGCAAGGGAGTGGCTGACGCCCTGGCGAACGCCATCGAATACGAGACCGGCTACGAGACCCGCTCGCTCGTTCTGGGCCATCTCCAGCGCGGAGGTTCTCCCACGGCGTTCGACCGTGTTCTCGGCACCCGTCTCGGTGTCCATGTGGTCAAGATGATCGAGGACGGCGAATTCGGCAAGATGGCCGCCCTCAAGGGCGGCGAGATGGCCACGGTTCCCCTCGAGGACGCCGTGGGCTCCCTCAAGACGGTGCCGACCCATCGTTATGACACCGCGCGGCTGTTTTTCAGCTGACCGGGATGAATCAATCATGGCACTCAGAATGATGCGAAGTTTATACATACAATCACAGGGAGAAACGACATGGCACTGGTTCCCATGCGTCTGCTGCTCGACAAGGCCCTCGAAGGCAAATACGCTGTCGGCGCATACAACGTCAACAACATGGAGCAGATCCAGGCGATCATGAATGCCGCCCGTGAAACGAAGTCGCCGGTCATCATCCAGGCGTCGCGCGGCGCGCTCAAGTATTCCAATTTCATCTATCTCCGCCATCTCATGCTGGCGGCGGTCGAGGAGAACCCGGACATTCCCATCGCGATGCATCTCGACCACGGCAACAGCCTCGAGACCTGCAAGGAGGCCATCGAGCTCGGATTCACCTCGGTGATGATCGACGGTTCCCTCAAGGAGGACAGCAAAACCCCGACCACCTTCGAGGAGAATCTCGAGGTGACACAGCGTGTGATCGACTACGCCCGTCCCCGCGGCGTGACCGTGGAGGCTGAACTGGGCACCCTGGGCGGCCTCGAGGACGGCGTCGGATCGGGACAGGTGAACCTGACCGAACCCGACCAGGCGGTCGAGTTCGTGGAGAAGACGCAGGTGGATGCCCTGGCGGTTGCGATCGGCACCTCCCATGGGGCGTACAAGTTCAAGGAAGAGCCCAAGCTCGCCCTGGAACTGGTGCAGGAGATCCATTCCCGCATCCCGGACACGGCGCTGGTGATGCACGGTTCTTCGAGCGTTCCCGAGGACCTCGTCGCCATCGTCAACACTTACGGCGGCGCGATGCCCAACGCAAAGGGTGTCCCCATGAGCGCCATCCAGTCGGTTGTTCCCTATGGCGTGGCAAAGGTCAATATCGACACCGACGGCCGTATCGCGGTCACCGGAGCGATCAGAAAGGTGTTCGCCGAGAGCCCCGAGAAATTCGATCCGCGCCAGTACATGGGGCCGGCCCGTGAGGCGCTCGGCAATCTCGTCGCCCGGAAGATGCGTGAGCTGGGCACCGCCGGACATGCCGGCGATGTGACCCCGAAGACCCTCGAAGAAATGGCCGGATTCTACAAATAATCAGCGGTTGAACGGCGATGGATTCACGGATCGCTGTTTGCGAAGTGTATAGATGACGAAGATGGGTGTGAAATCACTGACCGCCTGTCGGAAAGCAAATGCAACATACAACAAAGCGAGGTTGAAATGGCTATCAGAATCGGAATCAATGGTTTCGGACGCATCGGAAAGCTCGTGTTCCGCGCGGCGATCGCAGACGGCGGTTTCGAGGTCGTGGGCATCAACGATCTCATGTCCACCGAAGCTCTTGCGCACCTGTTGAAATACGACTCCACCCAGGGCAAGTTCCAGGGCACGGTCGAGGTCGACGGTTCCAACGTGATCGTGAACGGAACGAAGATCCCCGTGAGCGCGGAAAAAGATCCCGCCAACATCCCTTGGGGCGACGTCGGTGCCGACATGGTGCTCGAGTCCACCGGTTTCTTCGCCGATGACGCAGCGCTGCAGAAGCACATCGACGCCGGTGCCAAGAAGGTGCTCCTCTCGGTTCCGCCGAAGGTGAAGGGCGAAACCCGGATCAAGATCATCGTCATGGGCGTGAACGACAACCTGCTCACCGCCGACGACACCATGGTTTCGAACGCCTCCTGCACCACCAACTCTCTCGCGCCCCCTGCCAAGGTGCTTCACGAGAACTTCAGCATCGTCAAGGGCTTCATGACGACCATCCATTCCTATACCAACGACCAGAAGATTCTCGACCAGGTCCACAAGGACCTGCGCAGGGCCCGCGCCGGCGCGATCAACATCATCCCCACCACCACCGGCGCCGCGCGCGCGGTGGGCAAGGTGCTCCCCGAGCTCAACGGCAAGTTGGACGGTTGCGCGGTCAGGGTCCCGACGCCCGACGCGTCGCTGACCGACCTGGCTGTCGTGCTCGAGAAGGACGTGACCGCCGAAGAAGTCAACGCCGCTTTCAAGAACGCCGCTGAAGGCGCTCTCAAGGGTGTCTTGGAATTCACCATGGAGCCGGTCGTCTCCAGCGACATCATCGGGAACCCGGCCTCCGCCATCATCGACGGTCAGCTGACCGCCGCCAACGGCAGTCTGGTGAAGATCTTCTCCTGGTACGACAACGAGTGGGGTTACTCCAACCGTTGCATCGACCTCTTCAAGAAGATGGTGTAACAGGATTCATTCCGGAACGACGGAACACCCGCTGGTGGGGGACCTGCCCGCCCGCGGGAGGTTCCGGGACAGTGACGATTCATAACAACAGTGCGGGAGATGCGGGATATGGCGATCAGAACAGTCGAAGACATGGATCTGAAAGGCAAGAGGGTCATCGTCAGGTGCGATTTCAATGTGCCGCTCGACGAGAACCTGAACATCACCGATGAGAAGCGCATCGTTTCATCGCTTCCCACCATCAGGTACATTCTCGACCAGGGCGCCTCTCTTGTCCTCATGAGCCATCTCGGCAGGCCCAAGGGCAGGCGGGTTCCCGGGATGAGCCTCGCCCCGGTCGCCGAAAGCCTTTCCGGGCATCTCGGCAGGGACGTGAAGCTCGCTCCCGACTGTGTGGGCGGCGAGGTCGAGGAACTGGCGAACGGTCTCGAGCCCGGCGATGTGCTTCTGCTCGAGAACCTCCGGTTCCACACGGAGGAGACCGACAACGACGGGGATTTCGCCGGAAAACTGGCGGCGCTTGCCGATGTCTATGTCAATGACGCGTTCGGTACGGCCCATCGCGCCCATGCCTCCACCGAAGGCATCGCCCGTCACATGGACGAAGTGGCCTGCGGGTATCTGCTCAAGAAGGAGATCGATTATCTGGACAGCGCGGTGAAAAACCCGGAGCGTCCCTTCGTGGCGATCATCGGCGGGGTCAAGATTTCCGGCAAGATCGATGTCATCACCACGCTGCTCGACAAGGCGGACACCCTGATCATAGGCGGCGGCATGGCATATACCTTCTTCAAGTCCATGGGCGTCGAGATCGGAAAATCGGTCCTCGAGGAGGACAAGCTCGGACTTGCCAAGGAGATTGTCGAGAAGGCGAAAAGTTCCTCCTGCGAAATGCTCCTTCCCGTCGACACCATGGTGGCGGACGATTTCAAGAATGACGCCGATACGAAGTTCGTGGGCCGCGACGATATCCCGTCGGACTGGGAAGGGCTCGATATCGGCATGGAAACCAGAAAGCTCTATGCCGAAAAGATCAGGAGCGCGAAAACGGTGGTCTGGAACGGTCCCATGGGCGTGTTCGAGATGGATACATTCGCCGGCGGAACGCGTGCTGTCGCCGACGCCATGGCAGAAGCCACCAGGCAGGGCGCGAAGACCATCGTCGGCGGCGGGGATTCCGCGGCGGCCATCGCGAAATTCGGTCTCGAAAAGGCCATGAGCCACATTTCCACCGGCGGCGGCGCCTCGCTCGAGCTGCTCGAGGGCAAGACGCTCCCCGGCGTGGCCGCGCTCGACAGATAAATACACTTCACGAATCATTGACACCGGGAAAGTGGTGACATACGACATGACGAGAAAGAAGATAATCGCCGGCAACTGGAAGATGAACAGGAACCACGAAGAGGCAGCGGAACTCGCACGGGGGGTGGTCAAGGCTTCGGGCGGTGTCAGCGATGTCGATGTGGTTCTCTGTCCGCCGTTTACCTCCCTCCAGGCGGTCGCCAAAGAGATCGGAAACAGCTCCGTGATGCTCGGCGCGCAGAACATGCACTGGGAGGAAAGCGGGGCCTATACCGGTGAAATTTCAGCAAATATGTTATTGACACTCGGATGCCGGTTTGTTATATTAGGACACTCTGAACGACGGAGCTATTTCGGCGAAACCGACGCGACCGTCGCGAAGAAAACGAGGGCGGCGCTCGATGCCGGACTGACACCGATCGTCTGTGTCGGTGAAACGAAGCAGGAGCGCGAGGAAGGCGTGACGGAGCGTGTCGTCGAGACCCAGATCCGGGGCGCTTTCGAGGGCCTGGACGCCGGGAGTTTCACCGGCACGGTCATCGCCTACGAGCCGGTCTGGGCCATTGGAACGGGACTGACCGCGACCGCGCAGCAGGCGCAGGATGTGCACAAGCTCATCCGCGAACTTGTCGCAGACATTTTCGATGACGCCACGGCCGAAAAGACCCGTATCCAGTATGGCGGCAGCATGAAGCCCGCCAACGCCGAAGAGCTCCTTTCGCAGCCTGATATCGATGGCGGTCTCATCGGCGGAGCGGCGCTCGATCCCGATTCCTTCGCGGGGATTGTCAACCCGGCCCGTCCCTGAAGCTTTCCGGGGCGGTGAACATGAAGCACGGCACACTGTTTCCCGCTCGTTTTGAGCGGAAACGATTTGCAACCCGAACGGGGTGAATTGCATGTTATACGGAATCCTTCTGTTTGTCCATGTCATCGTCAGCATCGTCCTGATCGTATCGGTCCTGCTCCAGTCGAGCAAGGGCGGCGGTCTTTCCGGAACCTTCGGCGGTTCGGGCATGACCGGTGGTATTTTCGGCGGACGCGGCGCCGCGCCGTTTCTCGTCAAGACCACGACGACCTGTGCGATACTGTTCATGGTGACGTCGCGT
>CAYNWJ010000259.1:0-6132 GCA_964400815.1 uncultured bacterium | reverse complement strand
AGCTGGTTCGAATTCCAGCACCACAACACCGCCGAGGGCGTCTACTGGAACCCCGAAACCGCAGCCTACACCTGCGCCCAGTGGCGTGACAAGGTGCGCGAGATCGCAGACCTCGGCCTCGAATACCTGGTGCTCATGCATACCGCGCTCTATTTCAAGGCATTCTACGAGACGGACATCTTCCCGAAATGGGAGCTTGGGTGCCCCGATCCCATCGAGGCGGTGCTCTCCGCGGCCGACGAGTGCGGCGTCAAATTCTTCATGGGCGGAGGCTTCTATGGCGACTGGATGAGCCCGCACATCGTGAGCGATCCCGAAGCCCGGACAAAGCGCCTGAAAGCCATCGAGGAACTGACCGGGCTCTATGGCCGCCATCCAAGCTTTTATGGCTGGTACTGGCCGAACGAGGCCTACATCAACGGGAAATTCACCGACACCTTCATCGAATATGTCAACGAGTGTTCGGCCCTCGCGCGGTCGCTCATGCCCGGAACGAAGACTCTGATCGCGCCCTACGGCACCCGGGCGGCGGTTCCCGACGACGCCTATGCGGCCCAGCTGGAGGAAATGGACATCGACATCATCGCCTACCAGGACGAGGTGGGTGTCCGCAAATCGACGGTCGTGGAGACTCCCGCCTTCTATGAGGGGCTCAGGCGCGCCCACGACCGCGTGCCCGATGTGGCCCTCTGGGCGGACATGGAGATATTCGAATTCGAGGGAGAGGTTTACAAAAGCGCCCTCATCCCGGCGGATTTTTCACGGGTCAGGCGTCAGATCGAGGCCATCTCGCCTTTCGTGGACACCATCCTCGTCTATCAGTACCAGGGCATGATGAACGAGCCGGGCTCCGCCTCCTTCGCCGGGCATCCCGAATCGCCGGAACTCTATACGGCATACCGCGACTGGGTCATGGAGCATCATCCCGGCGTGCTGAAGGGATGATGGATTGCGGCCGATGGATCATGAGCGCAGCGAAAACCACGGAAAGGAACCGGTGTGAAGATGAACGATGTGGCGGGGAAGGCCGCCGAGTGGCTCGACGGGTATATAGAGGAACATGTTCCGGCAGGCATGCACGATCATCCGCTGATCGAGGTGAAACGGGCCCACAGCAGGCGGGTCGCCGTCACCTGCCGCGAACTCGCCGCGGATCTCGGATTCCCGGATGACGACGCCGCGGCCTGCGAAGCCATGGGCGTTCTCCACGATACGGGGCGGTTCGGCCAGTACGCCCGCTACCGGACCTTCTCGGACGAGGGATCGGTCAATCACGGCGAGCTGGGCTGGGAGATCGTGCGGGAGGAAGGGGTTCTCGACATGCTCCCGGAGCGGACGCGGACGGGCGCGCTTTTGGGAATCAGGTACCACAATCTTCTCGAAATCCCCGCGGACGTTCCCGGTGACCTGCTCCCCTTCGTCCGGCTCATCCGCGACGCCGACAAGCTGGACATCTTCCACATCGTGTACGAGTCCCGTCACGACGACACCTACATCAGGCGCATCGTCGACGCCCTCCGCATCCCCTACGAGGGCCCGATTTCGGAAGGCGCGCTCTCGGACATCCGCGCAGGCGGCACGGTCAGGCACGGTAACGTTCATTCCCTCATGGATTTCAGGCTCCTCCAGGCGTCCTGGGTGTTCGATATCAACCATGCCCCGACCATGAGACGGATACGGGACAACGGCAGCATCGACTGGCTTCTCTCGACCCTCCCGGATACGCCCGAAGCGGAGGAAGCACGAGGGATCGTCCGCGCACGCATGGAAGAGATGGATATCGCGTGACGCCCACCGTCCGTCAGCACCCGCATGTCTTGCGCACGGTCAAGACCGCTCACACCGGCCCGTTTCCCCGTGTACCCGGCTCTCAGCCGATCACCTGAACTCCACCCGCTGCACGCCGGGCCGAACCGTGCGGGTGATGTGTTTTCCGTCCTTTTCGAAAATCAGTTCCTGCTCATCGTTCCCCTCCCATCGTATGGACAGGGTCCCGTCGCCGTCGGTGGCCCCCTGGAACCACGTGCGGCCGTCGCCGGAAAGGGTCCGGAAGATGTGCACCCACTCCACCGGCTGTCCCGTGCCGTCGAAAACCTCGAGCCGCGCGACATGGGCGTTCCTCGTCAGGGCCAGCGTCTCCCCGGCGGCATCGAATGAATAGTCGCCCGCGGGAAGCTCGAACGAGGTGAACCCGCCGTCGTTTTCGGCGCGCATCCTTCTGCCGTCGAGCGTAACACGTTCGAACCCCCAGGGAAGGGTGACCGATCCCTCGTCGGGAACAGCGAGCGAACCGGCCTTGGTTCCGAAATCGATGTGGAATGTGGCCGGTTGCTCGAAGGTGAAGACCATCCCTCCCAGCTCGGCGTCGAGATTGTCGACGAGCATGAGCTCCCGGGGCTCGACACCGAACCGCTGCTGATCGTAGACATCCACCCCGCCGTCCTCCGTGCGCGCCATCCGGAGCTGGCCGTCATCGTAGCGCATGAGCGCGAGGGTCCCGGTGAGCCCGGCGTGCTTGCCGAGGAGGGCCCACCAGATGTCGTTCCCCTGACGGATGACGACCTCGTCTTCGTGGCCGCGGATGATCTCGGCGGCGGGCGCCGAACCGTCCTTCCAGGGTCTCAGCACGGCGAGATAGTCGTCGGAAGGCTCGTGGTAGACCTTTATCCAGCGGTAGGGGCCGAACCGCTCCCGGGTCCGGGGGAGGTTGATGTTGTAGGTCCGTTTCGCCGAAGCGTGCACCTGCCAGTAGTCTGAATAGTAGACGGGGATGTTCCTGGCGCGGTCGGTGTTGGGTATCTGATTGTAGTGCAGGAGCTTGAGGGTGTCAGGCGCGCCCACCTGCCAGCCGTCCCAGTCGTTTTCGGTGATGCGGTTCGGCTCGTTCCAGAGCGGGGAGCCGTCGGTGAAGACCGGGCAGTCGAGCTCGATGCCCTCGCCCCAGAGCGCCGATGTGCCCTCGCCCACCATGAGCATGCGGGGGAAATAGCCGGGCCCGGAGGTGTCTCCCGGCTTCCAGCCCCAGGCATACTGGTAGGCCCAATAGCACACGCCGCCGTTTTCGACATAGTCCCAGAGCTTCCGGCGGTAGTCGAGCATGTCGCGGTCGCGGACGAGGACGCCGAAATGCCCGAGGATGATTCGGTCGAAGCGCGACAGGTCGCCCGCCATATCGTCATAGGACAGGAGTTCGTAGTTCATGCCGAACCGGTCCAGCACCTCGGCGGTCTGTCCGTCTGTCCCGATCAGGCCGATCCGCTTCGGCCGCGCGGGATGGCAGAGAATGTTCTCGAGAATCTTCGCGGCGCCGGGATTGTTGTGTTCGAGCACCTGCCGCGCGATGTCCATGGCGTTGAAGACGAACATGCCCTCGCCCCAGGGACAGCTCAGGACCATGGGCCATTTCGTGCGGATGCTGTCCATGGGCCAGTCGAGCTGGCAGTCCAGACGCTCGTCCTGGAGAAAGTCGATGGCGAGCTTTACGCCACCGTGGCCTGCGAGGGTGATCCGCTTGCCGTCCACCGTCACATCGTCCGCGGGCATGTGGAAATTCCACTGGAGCGGATAGGGGGAGCGCACCTGGTCCCAGACGATGAAGACATCGGGCTTGAGGAAGAGGAAGTGCCGGTTGTTGAAGGGCGCGGGAAGGCTCATCTGCCAGTTCCGGACCCGTCCGGCGGCGTATTCGAAGCTGTCCGCCGAGACGAAGTTCGCCACACCGTCGGGATAATAGTCGCGGGCGAGGGTCTCGTCGAAGCCGGTGTTGACCTCCACCGCCTCGCCGGAATAGCGCTTCTCCGGGATTTCGATGGACGATCCGGCACCCTCAAAGGTGACCAGGTTACGGGCGAAGTCAACCTGGTCGCGCATGCGGCGGGACCAGACATAGGACGCGCAGCCCCGGGTGAGGAAGAGCGGCTCGCCACGCCAGATGATGGAGAAGTCGCCGTGGTTGGGGGCATGGTGCATGGTCCGGTTGGCCGTGCCCAGCTCCGGCCCGAAGGTGGCGAAGAAGAAGGTCTCGTCCGGCTCTGCGAAGCGTTCGCGGAGGAGGACATAGCCCATGCCGGGGAGATAGCTGCCGTATGACGGCTTCACCGGCTGGATCGAGGGATCGACGAAGAACAGGCTCTCGTGGGAGAGAGGCGCGTCCTGGTTTTTCCAGCACCACATCCATTCTCCGGCGGCCTGCGGTTCGCTGTCACGGTACCGGGGGGCGGCCCAGCTCAGGATTGTGGAGCGGTTCTCCCACCAGTGGGCGTCATCCGCTGCCACCATGAGCGGGCGGTTGGGGTCGTCGATGCCCGGCGCGGGGATGCTCTCGGCGAAGAACGACAGCATGACCCTCAGCCGCTCGTCGGCGAAGAAATCGTGCACACCCGCCTTTTTAAGCCCCGCCGCGATGATGAAGAGCTTCCGGAGGATCCCGCCCATGTAGCGGGGATTTTCCGCCCAGGCGCCGCCGGGACGGGAACCGAGGCTGAGAACGCGCTCGTAGTAGTCCGCGGTGTATTCGAGCAGGGCCTCCGAGCGGGGGGACTCTGGGAACGCCAGGGCATAGAGGGCCACCGCTTCCAGGCGGTGGATGTTCATGTTGGCGATGACCCAGTCCTCCATGTCCCAGGGAAGATAGTCGGTGATGTATTGAAAGCCCGCGCCGATGTGGTCGGCGCCCTCGTTCATGAAATGGTCGATGGTCCAGGAGAGGGTCTCCTCGATCGCGCGCCGGTCCTCGTCCGAATAGACTCCGCTGTCCTTCGTCATGTCCCAGGCCATGATGGCGGAGACCACGCGCCCGGGCGGACGCAGGATCCAGATGTTGACCATGTAGGGGATCTGGTCCCGGAGATAGTCAAGATCGGAGAGGATGATCCGGCGCGAGGCTTCGGCATACCGCCGCTCACCGGTGAGGAGATGGAGGAACGGCGCCGCGGAACCGCCGTCGCCGCGCTGCAGACGGTCGAAATAGCTTTTGAGCGGTTCCTGTTGGATGTTGTGCCGCACCTGCTCGAGCTCGTCGCCGGTGAGAAGGATCGTCGATGCCGCATTCGCCTGCGGAAAAGGAGCGGAGAGCGCTGCGAACAGAAGAGCCGCGAGTGTCACGGCGGCCGCCCTTTGGAATCTGCCCGGACCTTGTTTCATGCTGGTGTTTTCTCCCGTTATGGATGTGCTGATGTCATGATTTCGATTGTTCGATCCTTCCCTGCCTCTACCAGAAGAGCCTGACCGGCGGGCGCTGGGAATGGATGTTCACGCCCAGGGGGACGCGCCTGATCTCCGTGATGTCCCGCACCGGCCGGACGCCGTCCTCGTCGAGGAAGCAGATGTCTATCCTGCGGGGGTCGTTCTCGCCCAGGCCCCGTTCCTTCATGATGCGGGTGTAATAGAGCTCCAGGGGGTCGTGGCCCATGATCCAGGTCCCCACGGCGTCCACTTCGGGCATGGAGAGACCGGCGATCACGATGTTCGCGATCCTGTCCTCGCCGTCGCCGAACCCGTTGCCGTCACGGCCTATGACGCCCTCGACGATGTTGATGCCGGGGGTGATCGCCGAGGCCGAATCCATGGCCCGCTGGCACCACTGCTCGTCCCACATCAGGTTCTGCGAAATGCCGTCCATGAAGTCCTCCAGGTCCTCCTTGTCGTCCTTGACCTTCCTGAAGACCTCCCAGCCGCCTTTCTTTTCGTAGAGGGGATAGGCGTTCTCGTAGTCCCAGTATTTGAACCCCGCGGCCCGGTGCTCGAGGAATTTCCTTTCGACATTCTGATAATAGTCCTTCACGAAGTCGCGGCCGAAATCGACCTGAAAGGAGCGCTTCATGAGGAATTCCATGGCAGGCCAGCGATTACAGTAGTGGCCGTAGCCCTGCACCACGCCGCCCTGGAGGTTCTTGATCGAGAGGGTGGTGAGGCCGAGATTGTGGGTCTTGAGCTTGGGCATGTTGATGTAGAGATTGTCCTTGTCGCCGATGGGACGGAAGGTGGGCACCCGTTTCATCACCATGGGCCCGCCGGGGACACGGTGCCAGTTGAGCTCGTTCTTTTCGTAGTCCTGGAAGCGGCGGTACCGGGCCTCGATCAGGTCTATTTCATGACGGTCGAAGACGTCGTAGACCCCGCTCGCCCGTCTGT
>CAYNWJ010000258.1:0-6139 GCA_964400815.1 uncultured bacterium | reverse complement strand
ACGCCAGTGACGGAGGGGTTATACAATACATGGTATTTTCAATGGCGCGAATGAGTATGAATGAATGCTTACTTAACTGGATACCCGGATAACATTTTATTTGAAATTATTCGATCAATACGCCTGGTGCAGGCGTGTTGGTTCTCAATGCCAGTCATACCTGTCGCGATAGAAGTACTGCGGATGGTATTCGGCGCCCGATTCGTCCGTGAGATTGTTCTCCACGATCTCTGCGCCGCCCTCGAAGGCGTTGGTGATGACTGCCTGAAGGACCTGGTAGTTTGTCACCTCGCCGCTCAGTATCGCGGTACCGTCCTCGACGTTCACCGTAATGTCATCCTCGTCCACGAGCAGACTCCAGTTCAGCTCTTCCTTGATATTGTTCCATATCTCGCGGTCGCTCTTCCACTCGGAGCGGCTCGCCACCGTGAGAAGGTTTTCGACCTTTGTCACTCCCGGCGCCTGTAACGCCAGTTTCTGTGCGCGGTGGCTTTCACGATAGGTGTCGACGGTTCCATGGAGATAGACCTTGTGATTTCTCACTGTCGGTTCTATTTCGAATTTCTCGATGATGCTGTCCCATTCGAAGGCGTCGCGAAGATTGTCCGCGATCTTTTCGTCGGTTAGCGGGACCTGCGGGCGGACCCTGATGTCATTGACCACGTTTGCCACGCCATAGGCGTTTTGGGCCGATTCGGCCGCCGCCAGCTTGGAAAAGAGGCTTTCGACGGTGCCTGAAAGGGTCACGACCCTGCTGTCGACCGAAATGGTGACATTCGAGCTGGAAACGTTGGGATTATCGAGCAGCTGCTGTTCGACGGATTCCCTGATCTCCTCGTTCGTTCTCATGCGGTCGGATTTGACCCTCTGGATCTTTTCACCGTCGCGCCAGTTCACGTCGAGCATGTTGCTGACTTCGACCACGCCCGGCGCCCACGCTTCCGTGTATGCCTCTGATTTTTCATAGGCGCTTCCGACCGTGCCCGTCAGGGTAACCTTCCCGTCTTCGACCATCACGTTGACCGATGGCTCGAACACCCAGGGATTCTGTTCCATATTACGGTTGACATCCTTTGCGATCTCCTGGTCTTCGCGCGTGTCGATATACACGACATCGATATTGTTCTCGATGTTGCGCACACCCTTGATGCCTGCGGCGAGTTCCTCGACGACCGACCGTTCGTCATGGGTGCCAACCACACCGTCGAGGGAAACCACGCCGTTTTCCACGTTCACCTCGACCTGGTCCGCGTCGACCACCGGCGTGAATCCAATCTGCCTCAGTACGGCGTCGCGAATGTCCTCGTCGGGATATTCGAGAGGCTTCACGATAAGATCGTTTTCGACCTCGCTGACACCGGTGATGTTTTTCGCGATTCGTGCGGCGGTCCGTTTTTCGACAAGATTCCCCACTGTTCCCGTGAGTGTGACAACACCGTCGTCCGCATCGATATCGATGAGATGCGCGGCCACGGTCTCGCTTTCGAGCAGTTCCGAGAGAACCGCGTGGGTTATCTCGGCGTCACTCATCGCCGCAGTGGCGTTGGATACGCCGAGAAGGGCGTAAACCATGAGCGCCAGGCCGGCGACGAGCGATAAGCGTATCATTCTTCGTTTGTTGGAATATCGTGTCAACATGTCATTCTCCTTTCGTTGTTGTTGTATTATGGTGACGTCTGGTCTGGTGATGATTCAGGATAAATCGTTTTGTGTAGTTCTGTTTGTTCGTACGTTTCCTACCGGGCGGTATAACCGCCGTCGATCACCAGTTCACTGCCGGTCATGAACGAGGATTCGTCAGACGCGAGGAAAAGCACGCCATTGGCGATATCCTCCGGTTTGCCCACGTGGCCGATCGGATGAAGGCTGTCCAGGTGATTTCTGAACGTTTCTACTCCTTCTTCGGACTCTCTGCCGAGCTGTTCGACCAGCGGGGTCCAGATGAATCCCGGATGAATCGAATTCACACGAATCCCTTTGTCCGCATACAGGAGCGCGTCGGTTTTCGTCATCAGGCGCACCGCACCTTTCGAGGCATGATAATGGGGAATATCGGGAGCGCCGATGATGCCGTAAATCGACGACAGGTTGATGATGCTTCCTCCATTGTTCTCCATCATCACCTTCACCGTTTCCCTGGTGCAGAGAAATACTCCCTGAACATTGACATCCATGACCGAGCGCCATTCCTCGACATCGAGCTCATGGGTCGGTTTGTTGACACCGGCGATACCCGCATTATTGACGAGGATATCGATCGAGCCTTTACTTCCGGCGATATCGGAAATCACGGAAGTGACGTTTTCCTCGTCTGCGACATCGAGATGATAATAGACGGCGTCACCGCCCTCATCGCGAATCGACGATGCAAGCTGTTCGCCCTCGTCGTCCTTGATGTCGGCAATCGCCACGAACGCTCCCTCTGAAGCCAGCAGCCGGGCGGCTGCCTTTCCAATACCGAGAGATCCGCCGGTTATTATCGCTGTTTTTCCCTGAACACGTCCCATCATGCATCCTTTCTGTTGTTGTGTTGCTGATTGGTCAATCCGCTTGCAAGCGGATATATTATAATTAGTTCAAATTATCGTGTGCCGATTGATGAATGCAATTCTTGATTCACCTTCTTGTTAGTGCAATATATGTTCCAATAAAACAACATCATCCATTTTATACTTATTATAATGATGTTCGAAATTAATCCTTGCATCGGATGTCCCACTTTGGTATCATAATGAAAGGGTTGATTCTCAAAATGAAAGGGTCTGCGTGAAAGCGAACGAGCTGCGCCTCGAAGAGCTTGTAAGATTTTCAACGGGACTCGTGCACATGCACGGCCGCCGGCTGATTCTCTTCGACATGCACGCCATGGGACAGTTTCAGGCGGACCTTGTGAAATCGATGGGTGGCGACGAGGCTCGGCGCATCCTCACCCGCATGGGATATTTCTGGGGTCAGGCCGATGCAAGCGCCATATCCAGCCTCTTCGTGTGGGACTCGTTCGGGGAACTGATCAAGTCCTTTCCGCGGATGCTGATGATGCAGGGATTCTCCAAGACCGAACTGAACATCATCGATCTGGACGAGGCCGGGGGCGGGATACACCTGGAATCCACCTGGCATGACAGGGGGGAGGCGCAGGATTTCATCATCGACATCGGAGACGCCGTGCGGGGCTCCTGCTGGATGCATGTGGGTTACGCGAGCGGATTTACCTCCTATGTGATGGGTGAAACCATCTATTTCATCGAAACCGAATGCCGGGCGGACGGCGATTCGCGCTGCCGGGCGATTGGCAGGCCGGCGGGCTCCTGGGGTGATGAACTCGCGCTGAACCTGCGGTATTTCAACGCCGGTGACATCGAGGACCGTATCGCCGAGCTGGCCGGCAAGCTCGACATCAGGACGCGTGAAATGAAACAGACGCGGCAGGGGATCTTCGGAGCGCTCGAGGGGGAATCGATCTCCTCCTCGGAGATACGCAGCAGGCGTTTCGAGAAGATCATAAAACTCTCCAGCAGGGTGGCGGAATACGACTCCTCGGTGCTCATAACGGGGGAGACGGGAACGGGAAAGGAGGTGCTCGCCCGGTATATCCACGACTGTTCGCCACGCGCGGGGAAGTCTTTCGTGGTGGTCAATTGCGCCGCCCTGACCGATACCCTCCTTGACAGCGAACTCTTCGGGCATGTCGCCGGAGCTTTCACCGGGGCGGTCAGCGACAAACAGGGGCTGTTCGAGGAGGCGGACGGCGGCACGATCCTTCTCGACGAGATCGGAGACATGTCCCCGGGAACGCAGAAGAACCTTCTTCGTGTCCTCCAGGAACATACCATCAGGCCGGTGGGCGCAACGGTCCCCAAGCGGGTCGATGTCCGTGTGATGGCCGCCACGAACACGGACCTCGGGAGCGCGGTGGAACGGGGTGATTTCAGGCAGGACCTGTTCTACCGGCTCAAGGTCATTCACATCGACGTGCCTCCGCTCAGGGAGCGCCGCGAAGACATTCTTCCCCTGGCGAGAAAATTCGTCAAGCGCTTCGCCGGGGAGTATGACATGGCAAGACTCGTCCTCGACGCCACCTGTATCGACATGCTGTCCGGCTACCACTGGCCCGGCAACATCCGCGAACTGGAGAACGCCGTGGAGCACGCCGCCGTTCTCTCCGGCGGGCGGACGATCAAGCCGGAACACTTTCCGAAAGGGATCGCGGCCGGCGGGAATGTTTCGGCGAACGGCGTCCAAAGCCTCGAGGAAGTGGAACTCAAACACATAGCGCATGTTCTCGACCACACCGGCGGGAACCGCACCAGAGCGGCGGAACTGCTCGGTGTCAGCGTGGCGACACTGTACAGAAAACTGAAAAAGATCGCTCCAGGAGAAACCGGCCGCTCATAGCGGCTGACAATCGAATTCGATGTTACCGGCCGCAGAACTGTCCGGGTTGCACCATTACTACTTGCGAGGGTCCATTGCCATGAAGGTAGGAATCGCCCGTATTGACAGCACGAACCATGTCCACCCCCTGAACGACCAGTGGGCAGAATTTTTCGGCGAGTGTGAAAACAGCGCCGGAGGGTGTGAACTGAGCACGATGCTCGACGCCCTGGGACCGGAATACGAAGGAACGTCCGGTGAAGACATTCGCCGGGCGCTGGAGAAGAACACAGACATCGACAGCGCCCGTTTCACATTCGCGCCGACCTCGGGGGTGGGTCGGCAATGCGTCCTGTCCATTCTTTCTGTTGAAATCGATGGAGAGCAGGGCCGCTTCGTGTTCGCTGTAGACGCCGGCGCCGATGTTGTGGAACATGATGGTTTGCCGTATACCGGTCGTCCTGTCGAACACATTCTCGAGGCGAACCTGGCGAAGGGTGATGCGGACAAACTCGATGAAATACGCAGCGGGTACAAACAGGCGGCGCTGCTGAACGAGCTGTTTTTCCAGACGCCCCTCCTCTCGGTGGCCTATCTCGACAGGAACATGAATTTCATACGGGTCAACCGCACCTATGCCGGGGAAGCCGGCTTCGACGCCGAATTTTTTCCCGGCAGAAACCATTTCGACCTGTTCCCATACGGAGAAAACGAAAAGATATTCCATACCGTAGTGGAATTGGGAAAGCCGTATACCGCCCACGGGGCCCCGTTCTTGAACGAACAGCGGAAAGACCGGGGAACGACCTTCTGGGACTGGACACTTCAGCCGGTGGTCGACACCGAAGGACGCACCCTTTTCCTCATGCTCATCCTGTACAATGTCACCGAGCGGATCACCGCGCTGAAAACGAAAAAGGCATCCGAGGAACGGCTCAGAGCCTTCATGGACTCCTCGGAGGATCTCATGGCGATTTTCGACAGTGAGCTCCGGTTCGTGGAGGTCAATGCCAGGCTGTGTGAAACAACCGGCGTAACACGTGATGAAATGTTAGGAGCAAAACTCGCCGATATTTCTCCTGATCTCGTCGAAAGCGGCAGGGAGGAACGGTATTTCAAGGTCATTGAAACGGGTGAACCGATGCTTTTGCCGGACGTCTGGAAAAACGACAGGAAATATGTGATCAGGGCTTTCAGGGTCGGGAACGGTCTCGGGCTCATGGCGACCGATGTGACGAAACTCTTCGAAACCGAGAAGAAGCTCGAAACGGAAGAGGAAAAGCTCGACGAGACGCTCGAGCACCAGCGGCTGATTGCGGAAACGGCCTCACGGCTGAACACCACCAACGATTTCGGGGAGATCATAGACGAGGTGCTCGAAAACATACGAACCACAATCGATATCGAAACGGTATCCCTGTGCAGTGTCGATTTCGTGAAGCACACGTCGATGAATGTGGAATTTTTCGAATCCAGCGGCTGCTTCGGTGAAGGGGAATGCTTTTCGGTGGCCGACAGCGAATTCAGGGAAGCGCGCGATACCTTGCTGCGCGCCATGAAGCGGTTCGAAAAGAAGAGCAGCATCACGCTCAGGAACGTTGACACGAACGGCATGGGTGTTGCGGGATATTTCAAGAAGAAGCACATCAGGGCGCTCTGTATATTCCCGCTGCTCATCGGTGGGGAGGCCCGGGGATTTCTGGGATTCTTCGACGGCCGCGAGGATGCCTGGGAGGAAGCCGACGAGACCGTGTTCGGGACGCTT
>CAYNWJ010000257.1:0-6165 GCA_964400815.1 uncultured bacterium | reverse complement strand
CTGCATACGACGATGTGTCCTGGGCCTATTACACGGTCGATGACGGCCTCGGGGACCGGATCGTCAGGGCTGCCGAAGCGGGCGCGGACGGGATCGTATGGTTCGGGACCAACAACGGCCTGTCCCGCTTCGACGGTGAATCGTGGACCACATTCCGAACCGGCGAGGGCCCCGTCTCGGGATCAGCCAGGCGCGTTGCCGTGGACGACCGCAACGTGAAGTGGTTCGCCACCACGAACATGGCAGACAACGACGGCATTGGGGTATCGAGCTATGACGGCGAGACCTGGCGGCACTACGACACCACGGACGGTCTTCCCTCTGACGACGTGCGGGACATCGACACCGACGGTTCATCGGTCTGGTTCGCAACCGCGGAAGGCGCCGCGAAATACGACGGCGAAACATGGACGACGTACACGTCCGAAGACGGGCTCGCCTCTGACATTCTCTTCGACGTGACCGTGGTGCCGGACGGCGGCGTGTGGTTCGGGACGGCGAAGGGCGCGACACTCTACCGTGACGGCGAATGGACGTCCTATATTCTCGACGACACTGTGCACCAGAACGGCGTGTTCAGGCTGTTCGAGGACCGCGACGGCATGGTCTGGGCTTCGTCGTTTTATTACGACGCCGAATTCGCCTCCCGGGGCCTCCACCGCGACTGGAGAGTGGGGAAGATCTTCCGTTTCGACGGGACAGCGTGGGAGGAGATGCCGGACGCCATGTACCAGCACTATATGACCTTCGACATCGGGCAGGGGCCGGACGGTGTCATGTGGTTCGCCGGCTGGGAGGAGGTCTCGTCCTTCGACGGCGAGCGGTGGACCTATTACGCGTACGGTGAAAAGCGCTTCTACGACGGCACGAGATGGATCGAGGAGGAGTCGCTCTTATCGGAATACGAGCGCTTCTATTCCATCGCTTTTGACAACAGCGGCGCGCTGTGGCTCGGTTCCTCGGGCAGCATGTACAAGAATGCTGACGGCGCATGGACCCGGTACACGTCCGAACTGGGATTCAATATCAACAACATCATGGGCCTCGCCACGGACCGTGACGGGACCGTCTGGGGAGCTTCCATGAACGGCGTGTTCGCCCTGCGTCCGGAGCCTGAAGCGCCGTTCATAGCGGTCAGGACCCCCACCGTCGGCGAAACGCTCAAGACCAATTTCGCGTATTGGATCACCTGGGAACACACGAACGCGGGAACCCTCGATCTTTCCTTCTCCGCGGACGACGGGATCACATGGGAGACCATCGCCACCGGCATTGACGCCGATGACAAGGCGTACCGCTGGGCGGTGACTGACACGGTATCGGCCGACTGCCGCATCAGGATCACGGACACGGACCATCCCGCGAGCGCGGCCCTGAACAACGGTGGTTTCGCCATCGAGCGTGACGGACCCCACGCCCTCATGTTCGACGGAGAGGCCGACGACGCCTATTTCGTCAACCGCGACTACCTCAACCCCGAAACGCTGACCCTCGAATGCTGGGTGAACTTCAGCGACATCGGGAACGCCGGCGAGCTTGACGACGAGGACGGCATGTACTACCAGTACATCCTTTCCAAGATGGCGTACGGCCGCGGGGGCTACGCCCTCATGCAGAAGCGTGATGAGTTCGGGAGCTTTCTGGTATTCCAGCTCTCCACGCACCGCATGACGAGCCCGCCGCTGGACCTGGCCTCTGACACGTGGTACCATGTGGCAGCGACCTACGACGGTGCCATGATGCGGCTCTATCTGGACGGCACCCTCGTCCAGAAGGAGGCGTTCGAGGCATACGATACCACCGACATTCAGCACAGCAGTGTCTGGACCTATATCGGCCGCTGGCACGACAAGCGGTTCTATTTCGCGGGAAAACTTGACGAACTCAGGTTCTGGAACCACGCCCGCTCTCAAGACAGTATCCGTGAGACGATGAAGAAGGAAGTGTTCATCGCGGACGGCCTCATTGGAAGCTGGCATTTCAACGAGGGGGAGGGTGAGTTTTCCCGCAATTCCACCGGTGACATCGACATCAATCTCGCCGGGGCCTGGCGGTCGCAGCCGGCCTGGGCGCCCTCCACGGCCCTGCTGGAAGGGTTCCGCCTGGTCACGCCCGAAGGCGGCGAACGATACAATCCTGAAAACCCCCTGCCCGTCAGGTGGATCGCCGGTGACGCAGCAACCATCGACATCCTTCTTTCCGTGGACGACGGTGGCATCTGGACCCTCGTGGCGGAGAACATCGACGCCGATCTGGAATCATACGGGATCGATGTTTCCGGTGTCGAGTCAACCCTGTGCCGTATCAGGATCGCAGAGCACGGAAAGGGCGGCGCCGTGGACTCGAGCGTCGGCCCCTTCACCATCAGCCGTGAGGTGGCGGTGGAGGATACCGGGCCTTCCGCATTCTCACTCTCCCGGAATCACCCGAATCCCTTCAATCCCGCAACCACAATCTCCTACACCCTGCCGGAAACGGGACACGCCCGGCTCGAAGTGTTCAATGCGGCGGGTCAGCGTGTGGACGTGCTCGTTGACGGCCATCGGCGCGCCGGCGTTCATTCTGTGGTCTGGCACGCGGGATCGCATGCGGCGGGACTTTATTTCTACCGTCTGCTCTTCGGTGGGTTCGTCCGGACCGGCAAGATGCTTTTGGTGAAATAGGAACGCCGCAGAATATCTAGGCCATCAGAAGGGAGCCCGTTTATGCGGCTCCCTTTTGATTAGCCGCTTATACAGTTCAGTAAGCAACGCATATAATACCGGAAACAATGATATAACCCCTCCGTCACTGGCGTGACACCTCCCCTGACATGGGAGGCGGGTACGGCAAACGTCGGCGGTACATTGGTCCCCCTGTCAGGGGGACGAGGACGAAGTCCGGAGGGGGTTATCATGACGGATTGCGATGTGCTTGCCGAACTGGATAACCGAAAACGGAAAACATATGGTCCGCAGTTGGACTCCGGCCGGCCTATAACGAAAAAACGCGCCTTCCGTGAAGAGGATTCGGAAAGCGCGTTCCGGTGCAGGGGGAAGGTGCAAATCGTCTAGGCGCTCGCGGCAGCCTCCTCCGGACGGGGCTCGCCGCCTGTGTCCGAGAGCCGCACGCTCACCAGCGTGGAGAGTCCGGGTTCCTCCATGGTGATGCCGTAGAGATTGTCCGCGGCGGCCATGGTCTTCTTGTTGTGTGTGACCATGATGAACTGGGTCCGCTCTGAGAAACGCCGGATGACCGTAAGATAGCGGTCGATGTTTGCGTCGTCCAGCGGCGCGTCCACCTCGTCCAGGATGCAGAAGGGACTGGGTTTGACCAGATAGATGGCGAAGAGAAGGCTGATGGCGGTCAGCGCGCGTTCGCCGCTGGAGAGGAGATTGATGGAGCGGACATTCTTTCCGGGCGGGCGGGCGATGATGGTGATGTCCGCCTCGAGGGGATCGGCGCCCTCCTCCAGTTCCAGGTCGCACACGCCGCCGTCGAAGAATTCGTTGAACATGCTCTGGAAGTTCGTCCTGATGAGCTCGAAGGTGTCCCGGAACCGGGCGCGGGCGATCTTGTTGATCCTGGCGATGGTGTCGCGCAGGGTCCCGCCCGCCTCGATGAGGTCGTTGCGCTCCCGCTCGAGAAAGTCGAGACGCTCCTTCTCCTGTTCGTAGTCCGCCTCTGCGGCCAGGTTCACATCGCCGATGGAATGGAGCTTCCGGCGCAGGTCCTCGAGGAGCAGCCGTTCCTGTTCCGGGTCGAAATCGGGATCGTCCGTCGGCGGCGGGATATCCGCGGGTTCGATATAGTATTCGTCCACCATGCGGTCGCGGATGGTGTTCATCCGCATCTCCGCCTCGTCCTTCGAAAGGGTGAGCGAGGATTCCCTGCGCGTGAGATCGTCGAGCTGTCGGCGGAGCTGCTGGACCTCACGCTCCTTTTCGCTCTTCTTCGAGCGCAGATCGTTGTGCCGTTTTTCGATATCGTCACGTCTGCGCCTGAGTTCCGCGTGGCTGGTTTCGAGAACGGCCAGTTCCTCGCGGGTCTTCTTCTTGAGCACGCCGGTCTCGAGGATCTCCTCCTCGGCCTTTTCGATGTCGGCGCGGTTCCCTTCGACCGCCTTCGCGAGTGTCTCCCGCCGCTCGCTTATGGAGTCGAGCTCCCTCACCAGCGACCGGCGCTTTTCCGTCATGGCCGCGCGCTCGATCTCGACGCCCTTGACCTCGGAGCGCTGCCGCTCGAGATCGAGCCTGAGTTCGCCGAGCGACATGTCCGCGGCCTCGAGCCTTTTCCCCAGCTCGCCGAAGCGGCGTTCCTTCTCCCCCACGACACGCTCCACTGAGGCCTTTTCCTCGTCGAAGGACCCGAAGGACCCCACAAGCGCCCGTTCCTCATCGCGGAGCCGGTCGAGATTTTCCCTCGCGGCTTCGTGACGCGCGGTGACGCCCGCCTCCGTGGAGGCGAATCCGGCGTGCCTCGTCCGCTGGGTGTCGAGGGTTTTTTCCAGTTCTTCGAGCAGGCCCCGTATCATGTCACGGTCCGTGCACGCCTCCGCGCGCCTCTCGGCCATGGAGGAAATTTCGTCATCGAGCGCGCCGAGCGATTCGGCCACCATCTCGAGCTTTTCCCTCCTGCCGAGCACGCCGGCTCCGGCGTCATTTTCCATCCGGCCGCCGTGGAACTCCCCGTGCCCGCCGACCATGAAGCCGTCTAGGGCCACGTAACGCATGCCGCCGCGCCCCGTTTTCGCAAGCTCCAGAGCGGTCTCGACCGTATCGACGATGATCACGTTCCTCAGATACCGGCGCACGACGGGCATGAAGCGCGCCTCGGTCCTGACGAAGCGGTGCGCGGGCCCGATTATGCCGCGTCCCGTCTCCACCGCAACGGATTCAGCCGTATCATCGGCATCCTCCACACCGGCGAACGCCGCCCTTCCGCGGGGTTCCTCCATGAGATAACGCACTCCCGCAAGAGCATCATCCGCCGTCGGCACCAGCACGGTCTGCATGCTGTCGTGCAGGGCGGCCCGTATCGCGGGAACATAACGCTCGTCGGTGGAGACCACGTCCCCGAGCACGCCCAGGACCCTGCCGGAGAGGCCGTCAGCCCCCATGACATTCCTGACGCCCTCGGAATAGCCCTCGCCCGAACGGATGATTTCCGCGAGAAACTCTTTTTCCGCCCTGAGGGCCGCGGCCCGTTCGCGCTTTTCCCGCAAATCGTCGTCCAGGCTTCCGATTTCACCGGTGCGCGTCTCCAGTTTTTTCTTGAGATCTTCGATCCTGCCGCTCACGGAACGCATGTCCCTCACCGCGCCGAGCTTTTCCTGCCTGACGTCAGCAAGTTCGCTGTCGAGCCGGGTGATCGATCCGACCAGTTCCCCGATGCGCGACCTGACATCCGTCAGCCGCCGCTCGTTCTCCCCGCGCTTGACACCCACGTTGGTCATGACAGCCCGGTGATTCGCCAGTTCCTGCTCCAGGCGGCGGTATTCCCGTTCGATCCCCGCCCGTTCGCCGGTTTCGCTTTCGACGCGGCTGTTCAACACACGGAACTTCTCGATGACGGCATCGAAGGTCTTTTCGAGCTCGTTGAGCCTGAGGGACGTTTCGGTGAGGCTGCCCGCGCAGTCGCCGTGCTTTTCGGCAAGTTTCTCCAGCTCGGCGGTAGTGCGGCGGGACACATCGCGGGCCCGTGCGGCGATCTCGTCGAGGGATTCAAGACGCGAATCCATGCGGGCGATCTCCTTTTCCTTCTCCGTGATGACGGCGAGGCTTTCGGAGAAGGAGCGCCCTGTGGTCTCGAGCTCCTTTTCGACATCCACGATCCCGACATCGAGGACCTCCAGACCGGCGGCGTTTTTCGAAAGACCGGCGCGGAGCGATTCGATCGACGTGCTTACGCCGGCCAGTTCGCGCTCGATCTCGACGGCTTTTCTGCGGTGACGGTCGATCTCGTGGGACGCCACGGCGAGGGTCCGCTCTTTGATCTCGTTCTTGAGCCTGCGGTACCTGCGCGCCCTGGCGGCCTGGCGCCGGAGGGAATCGACGCGTCTCTGCAGTTCGATGATGATGTCCCCCACGCGGTCGAGGTCGTCCTCGATGCTCAGGAGCTTGTTGAGTGCGGATTTACGGCGCGCCTTGTATCTGGTGACACCCGCGGCCTCCTCGAAGATGTTAC
>CAYNWJ010000256.1:0-6189 GCA_964400815.1 uncultured bacterium | reverse complement strand
AAATCATGGAGCAAAAAACCATTCGTTCGCAAAAACCTAACCGGAAATTGCTGAGATGAATTCATCTTTGATGTGTGGCGGGTGAGATACGGCAGGGTGTGAACGTGATGAAAGGGTAAGTTCGTGGGATGGAAATGGATCATCATTTTTTTGGTTTTGCTTTTCCTCGTAGTATTTGCCACGCAGAACTATTCAACGGTTCAAATCCGATTGCTGGCGTGGTCGTTCACCACCAGCAAGGCCATTGTCATCTTCATTTCTTTCATAGCCGGATCCCTGTTCGGTTGGGCTGTGACGTATGTGAATTCCAGACGGCGTAAAAAAGCGATTCGCTCATCATAGAGGATGAAGGATTCGCGCCTTCCGAAACCGCGTTTTCTTTTCTGTAGTTTCCGAAGTGCATGAACAGATTCACGGTCTGATCCTGCCCGCAGGATGACGATCCGGCGCATGGTGTCCGCGGATATGGATGTCCGGCCTGGAGCCTGCTGGTTCGTGAATCTGCATCGGTATTGCCTGCCGCAAGTCATAGGCCCATCGCCTCTTACATGACTCAAAACGAGAGACGCTGGTACAGCGGCTCACTGCATTGCTGAAGCTCATCCCAAACCATTCATAACCGGGAGATGATCAATGAATATTCCAGTCAGAAAAATTGCGCGTACTATCGGCGATCTCAATTACAAATACATCTTTTCCGCCGCAGGCTTCATCGGTTCGGTTTTCCTGGCAAAAAAGATCGCCGGGGTGTTCTCGGACAATGGAAAGCTGAACTCTGGATCGGTCCGTAATCTTCTCGAAATCGAAAAAACATCCTCCGACATCGTTGTAATCGATTTGAGAAGCGCCGGAAAATTCAATGAGGGCCACCTGGAACGGGCGTTCAATATCGATTATTCCTCGCCCCATTTTCAGGAGCTGATATCGAAGTTCGACAAGGGGAAAACATATTTGGTGTATTCCGATGACGCCGGAATGAACGCAGAAGCCGCGAAGAGCATCCATTCAATCGGATTCAGGAATGTTTTTTATCCCGATGATGAATTTTCGAAACTGGAGGGGGAACTGGTGGTCGAGCCACAGATCTGATTCCGTTGCACGACTTATGATTATTCTCGCAGGTGCGGAGGTGCCGGGAACGACGGATCATCACAGGCGGAGTGAAAACGGTAATGAATGAAAGAGATGGAAGAAAACGTGTAATTATCGAGAATGTGACACCGCGCATCGACTGCGGCGAATTTCCCGTGAAACGGGTGCTGGGGGAGAGTGTGACCGTCGAGGCCGATGTATTCGCAGACGGTCACGACAAGGTTTCCACTGTTCTGCTGTCCAGGAAAAAAGGTGACGCGGACTGGACGGAAACAACCATGGAACATGTCGTGAACGACCGTTGGCGGGCCTCGTTTACAGTAACTGAACAGCACCCCCACGAATATACCGTGGCTGCATGGATCGACAGGTTCGGCACATGGTGCCGCGACCTCGAAAAACGCCGTAAGGCGGGGCAGGATCTGGCTGTCGAGTTCGAAATCGGACGTGCGTTTCTCGAGGAAACAGCTCATGCCGCGGATCCGCCGGTTTCCGATGAACTCGATGCGGTCATCCTAGCGATCGAAAAAGCGGAAAGCGATGACGATAAGGCGGCTCTTTTCAGCGATGCCGCCCTTGCGGAAGTCGTCTTCAGTCATGAGCCCCGTCGTTTCCTGCATCGATACGAGCGCGTGTTTGCGGTCGTCGTCGACCGCAGGAAGGCGAATTTCAGCACCTGGTATGAATTGTTTCCCCGGTCGGCAAAACCGAAGAGCATGGATCACGGCTCGTTCAGGGATGTGGAGCGTCTCATCCCGTACATCGCCGATATGGGATTCGACGTGCTCTATTTTCCCCCCGTTCACCCGGTCGGCGTCACAAACCGCAAGGGACCGAACAACACGCCCGAAGCCTCCCCCGGAGACCCGGGAAGTCCCTGGGCGATCGGCGCCGAGGACGGCGGTCATACCGAGTTTCATTCGAAACTCGGATCCCTCGATGATTTTCAGCGCATAAAAACTGCCGCGGAGAAACGCGGCATCGAACTGGCGATGGACATCGCATTTCAATGCACGCCCGATCATCCCTGGGTGAAAGAGCATCCTGAATGGTTCCGTTCGCGGCCGGACGGTACGATTCAATATGCTGAAAATCCTCCGAAAAAATACGAGGACATTTTCCCGCTCGATTTCGAAACAGATGAATGGGAAAATCTGTGGACCGCCCTGAAGGACGTCGTCACGTATTGGGCGGAGCAGGGCATCAGGATATTCCGGGTGGACAATCCCCACACCAAGCCCTTCCGCTTCTGGGAATGGCTCATCACGGAAGTCCGCGCTGACCACCCCGACGCAATCTTTCTTGCGGAGGCATTCACGCGTCCCAAGGTCATGTACCGTCTTGCAAAAGCGGGCTTTACACAATCCTATACCTATTTTACATGGCGTAATACCGCCTGGGAGCTCGAAAGGTATTTCACGGAGCTTACCGGCACCGGTGTCGCGGAATTCTTCAGACCGAATCTCTGGCCGAACACTCCTGACATCCTGCCTGAATATCTGCAGTTCAGCGGACGATCCGGCTTCATGAGCCGGCTGGTTCTCGCGGCGACCCTGAGCTCGAATTACGGTATCTACGGTCCCGCGTTCGAGCTCCTCGAAAACACGCCCCGCGAGTATGGCAGCGAGGAATACGACAATTCAGAGAAATACGAGATCAGGGACTGGAATATCGGGCGGTCCGACAGCCTGAGTGACTATATCGGCTTGGTGAACCGTATCCGGCGGGAGAATCCGGCCCTTCAGCAGACCCGCAATCTCCATTTCCACTCCACCGACAATCCCCAGCTCATATGCTATTCCAAGGAAGACGACAGCGGAAACAACATCATCGTATGCGTGGTGAATCTCGACCCGCACCACCGGCAGTCAGGCTGGATCACGCTTCCTCTGGGAAATTTCGGAATCGGCCCGCATGAGTCCTATCAGTTGAAGGACACCATCACCAGGGCCCATTTCATATGGTACGGTGACCGTAATTATGTTGAGCTCGATCCGCATTCCTCACCGGCGCATGTATTCCAGCTCAGAAAGAAGGTCCGCACCGAGGAGGATTTCGACTACTACCTCTGATCTTCGATCTCCACCACAGGGAGACGATGTCAGACATGGAAGGTAATATTCAATACATACAAGGCAGGATAAAGGAACTTTGGCAATGATGGGAAAAAACGGCACGAAAGTATTGGCGGGGGATGCATCTCTATGGTACAAGGATGCGGTGATATATGAGCTTCACATCCGTTCCTTCTATGACAAGGATGGTGACGGCACCGGTGACTTCAGAGGACTGACGGAAAAACTCGATTATCTCTCGAACCTCGGAATAACCGCCGTCTGGCTCCTCCCGTTCTATCCCTCGCCGCTCAGGGATGACGGATATGACATCGCCGACTACCGTTCCATCAATCCGAATTACGGCAGCCTGAGGGATTTCAAACGCTTTCTCAACGCCGCTCATGACCGCGGGATCCGCGTCATAACCGAGCTGGTCATGAATCACACCTCCAACCAGCACTCCTGGTTCCAGCGTGCGCGCACCAGCCCGCCCGGAAGCTCATACCGGAATTACTACGTGTGGAACGATACGCCTGAAAAATACCGTGACGCCCGTATTATCTTCAAGGATTTCGAGGAGTCGAACTGGACCTGGGACTCCGAGGCGCAGGCCTATTTCTGGCACCGGTTCTACCATCATCAGCCCGATCTGAATTTCGACAATCCCTCGGTGCACAGCGCCATGTTCAGGGTTATCGACTACTGGATGAACATGGGGGTCGATGGCATGCGGCTCGACGCCGTTCCCTATCTGTATGAACGCGAGGGAACGAATTGCGAAAACCTCGATGAGACCTATGGGTTTCTCGAAAAGCTCAGAAAGCACATAGACGAGAAATTCGAGGACAAAATGCTGCTTGCCGAGGCGAACCAGTGGCCGGAGGACGCCGTGGAATATTTCGGAACCGGCAACCGCTGTCACATGGCATATCATTTTCCTCTCATGCCGCGGCTTTTCATGGCTGTGAGGATGGAGGACCGTTTCCCCATCCTCGACATCATGGACCAGACACCGGAAATAGACGACACCTGCCAGTGGGTGATCTTCCTCCGCAACCACGACGAGCTGACACTCGAAATGGTGACGGACGAGGAACGCGACTATATGTACCGCACCTATGCGAACGATCCCAAGATGCGCATCAACCTCGGCATCCGGCGTCGCCTGGCGCCTCTTCTTGGCAACCATCGCTCCCGGATCGAACTGATGAACGGGCTTCTCTTTTCCCTGCCGGGAACCCCGGTCATATATTACGGTGACGAGATCGGCATGGGAGACAACATCTATCTCGGCGACCGTAATGGTGTCAGGACCCCCATGCAGTGGGAAAACAGCCGCAATGCAGGATTTTCCGAGTGCAACCCGCAGAAACTGTATCTCCCGGCCATCATCGATCCCGAATATCATTATGAAACGGTAAACGTCGAGGTGCAGCAGAACAATCCGCATTCGCTTCTCTGGTGGATGCGGCGGCTCATATCCCTCCGCAAGTCGTTCAAGGCCTTGGGCAGGGGGGACTTGGTCTTTCTGAATCCTGCGAACTCCAAGGTGCTGGCCTATCTCCGGCGATATGATGACGAAATCATCCTGGTCGTAGCGAATATCTCACGCTTCGTGCAGCACGTTTCCCTGGATCTGGCCGATTATCAAGGGATGGTGCCGGTCGAGCTCTTCGGAAGGACTCCCTTCCCACCGGTGAATGAGGATGAGTATTTCCTGACACTGGGCCCCCATTCCTTCTACTGGTTCCAGCTCGAACCCGCCAGAGACCGGAACATGGGAACCAGCGCCGACATTCCGGAGATCACGCTGCACGGACCCTGGACGAATATACTGAACGCGACCGGCAAGCCGCTGATCGAGGAGCTTCTCCCCGTTTTCCTCGGCCGTTCACGCTGGTTCGGAGGCAAGGCGCGCTCGATCAAAAACGTAACGATAACAGACGCGGTCCCATGGCAGCGTTCGAGTGTGGAGGCGACCGTTCTCATGCTCGATGTGGCCTATACCGAAGGCGAGAACGAGCGTTATCAGCTCCCGGTCGCCTTTGCGGATATGCATGCGGCCGAGGAACTGCTACGAAACCATCCCAATTCGATCATAGCCCGCATCGGCCGTCCGGGCGATGCGGCGGAGGGGTATCTGATCGACGCTTTTTATGATAAACGATTCTGCGGCGCCCTTTTCCGGTTCATGAAGCAGCGGTCGCAGATGAACGGCGAGGGATCGACGATCTCAAGTACCCGCACATCGGCTTTCCGCGAGTTGAATGCAGCGATCGAAAAACCGGTGAAGATCGAGATTTCCAAGGCGGAACAGAGCAACACCTCGGTCATCATCGGTCATGCGATGATATTCAAATTGTTCCGGAGACTGGAACCGGGCACGAATCCCGATCTCGAGATCGGCCGGTATCTGACCAGACGTAATTTCACCCACATCGCCCCCGTCGCCGGAGCCCTCGAATACCGGAGAAACAGCGGGGAACCGGTCACGCTGGGGATTTTGCAGGGTTATGTGCAGAACGAGGGCGACGCCTGGCGATATACCCTCGACCATGTCCGCGTGTTTTTCGAACGGATATTGACCGCGGAAAACCTCATTGATGCTCCTGACGTCGAGATGTCCTCGTTGCTCAATTTCAACCCGGATGATATCGACACACCGCTTCGCGATCTCATCGGCGTGTATCTCGATGCGGCTGCGCTTCTGGGAAGGCGTACCGCAGAGATGCACCTCGAACTCTCGGCATCGAAGGACCCCGCCTTCAGGCCGGAACCGTTTTCGAAGCTCTACCAGCGTTCACTCTACCAGTCGATGCGCAGTCTGTCTCTCCAGGCATTCAAGCTCCTTCGCGGAAAAAAAAGGAACCTGGAAGGCGCCGCCGCCGATCAAGCGGAAACCGTTCTCGGCTATGAATCGGCTCTCCTCACCAAGCTCCAGGCCATTCGCGACCGGAAGGTGAACAGCATGCGCATCAGGTGCCATGGCGACTATCACCTGGGTCAGGTGCTCCACACGGGAAACGATTTCATTATCATC
>CAYNWJ010000255.1:0-6194 GCA_964400815.1 uncultured bacterium | reverse complement strand
CGGTGCTCCGAGTAGCCTCGAGACGGCGTGCTTTTCCATGTATTCGCTCATGTCCAGGCGCACCATGGCGCTCTCGTCGTCGAAGAGGAACGCCGCCAGAGCCCGCGCAAGCTCCGTCTTGCCCACGCCCGTGGGGCCCAGGAACATGAAGGAGCCGATGGGCCTGTTCATGTCGCCGAGTCCGGCGCGGGAGCGCCTGACCGCGTCCGAGACGGCGTTCACCGCCTCGTCCTGTCCGATGACACGGGCATGGATGCGGTCTTCCATATGGACGAGCTTTTCACGCTCTCCCTCCAGGAGTTTCGAGACCGGGATGCCGGTCCACTTGGAGACCACCTCGGCGATGTCCTCGTCCGAAACCTCCTCGCGGACCAGCTTGTCCTGTTTCTGGAGGGAGGCCAGCTTTTCCTCCGCACGGGCGATGTTCCGTTCGGTCTCCACGATGTCGCCGTACCGGATGGCGGCCGCGCGTTCCAGATCGCCGCTGCGCTGGGCCACCATCTCCTCGTTCCTCAGATGTTCGAGGCGCTCCTTGAGGGAGCGTATCTCCGTGACGGCGGATTTTTCCGCGTCCCACTGGGATTTCATGGACATGAAATGCTCGTTGAGTTCCGAAAGCTCGCGGTCGATGGGCTTCAGGCGCTCGCCGGCGTCCTTCTCCTTCCTGAGGGCCGCCTTCTCGATCTCCAGCTGGGTGATGCGTTTCTGAATGGCGTCGAGCTCGGAGGGCATCGAATCGATCTCGATCCTGAGCTCCGCCGCCGCCTCGTCCACCAGGTCGATGGCCTTGTCGGGGAGAAACCGGTCGGAAATGTACCGCTCCGAGAGGGTGGCGGCCGCGATGATGGCCGAATCCTGGATGCGGACGCCGTGATGGACTTCGTAGCGTTCCTTCAGGCCGCGGAGTATGGAGATGGTTTCCTCCACTCCGGGCTCGGGGACGAGGATCGGCTGGAAACGGCGTTCGAGGGCGGCGTCCTTTTCGATGTGTTTGCGGTACTCGTCGATGGTGGTGGCGCCGATGGTGCGCATCCTTCCGCGGGCGAGGGCCGGTTTGAGCATGTTCGAGGCGTCCATCGCGCCTCCCACGGCGCCGGCGCCCACGAGGGTATGAAGCTCGTCGATGAAAAGGATGATGGTGCCCGCGGCCTCCTCCACCTCCTGGATGACCGCCTTCATGCGCTCCTCGAACTCGCCGCGGAACTTGCTCCCGGCGATCATGGAGGCCAGGTCCAGCTGGAGAAGGCGGCGGTTGCGGAGGGATTCCGGCACATCCCCCTGGAAAATCTTCTGGGCGAGTCCCTCGATGACGGCGGTCTTCCCCACGCCGGGCTCGCCGATGAGGACGGGATTGTTTTTCGTGCGGCGGCTCAGGACTTTCATGACCCGCCTGATCTCGTCGGTGCGGCCGATGACCGGGTCCAGGTCCCCTTCACGGGCGAGACGGGTCAGATCACGGGTGTAGCGTTCCAGGGCCTGATATTTGGATTCAGGGTCCTGATCGGTGACCGTTTTCGATCCCCGGAGCTTTTCCATTGCGCGGTAGATGGCGTCGCGCCCCACACCGAAGGAGGCCAGGATTTCCGAAGCCCGCGAGGATTGCTCCGTGCTCAGCGCGAGGAGCAGATGCTCCACCGTGACATATTCATCCTTCATGCGCGCTGCTTCTTTCTGGGCCTCGTTGAGGACGGAGGACAGCTGGCGGGAAAGATAGACCTCACCCTGACCGCTGACCTTGGGCATCGCCTCGAGCACTTCCCCGACACGGGTCTCGACGGCGTCCGGATCCGCCTCCAGCCTGGCGAGCAGGCTCCTGGCTATTCCCTCCTCCTGCCTGATGAGGGCGAGGAGCAGGTGCTCGGGCTCTATCTGCGGATGACCGTATTCGAGCGCGTGGTTGTGCGCGCTTTCGATCGCATTTTGGCTCTTGAGTGTAAATTTGTTGAGATTCATGCTGTTCCCTCCTTCGTCTTCTCGCATATATGAAACCGGTTGACAACCGGCGTTGATAGTGTAATAACCATTATTAAATATAATGCATTAATGCCATTTTCGCCACCCCCGTTTCCGCTTCGTCTTAAGCCCGGCCCTCCGCTGGTACGGTTGTAGCAATATTACGTGACAGAAAACGTAACACAGGCTTCGGGAAGGCGGTGCCGGGGGGGATGTGCATTCGTCCGTATATTCGACGATTTCCGTCGTTGATGGTTTCAAATAAAACAACACTTGGAGATTGTGCTTCAGGGAGTTCCCATGGTTGTCCCTCCGTGCTTCCCCGCATCCGTCGGCAGTATTTTTCGTATGAAAACGCAGAGCCAGATACCAGGAAAAAATCTCTTGACGCCGTCGTCCGGATGTGCTATATTACTAATAGTAATTGTTACTATTACTGATTATGACGGAAGGGATGCAATCGTGATGCAGGAAAAGAACCGTGGGCGCTTGACCCGTCAAAGACGTGTCATTCTCGACGAATTGAGATCACTGAAAACACACCCGACCGCCGACGAACTCTATAACAGAGTGCGGAAAACCCTGCCCAGGATCAGCCTTGGAACGGTCTACCGCAACCTCGAGACCCTTTCCGAATCGGGAGATATCCGCAAGCTGGAGTTCGGGGGCGGGCAGATGCGCTTCGACGGTGATGTGAAGGATCACTACCACATCAGATGCCTGCGGTGCGGCAGGGTGGGGGACATACCAGCCGGGCTCGTGGAGAAGTCAGTGTGCAGAAAAAAGCATGTCGGGGGGTTCACCGTTCTCGACTGCGACCTGCATTTCACCGGTGTGTGCGATCAGTGCGGAATGGGCAATGAGCAAGATTCCCTTTGATGATGCAATGACATAACTCATCCCATGAAGTATCCAAAACCAACCAAACCGTAACGGAGGACGTACATGAGCCAGCTGAAGGGCAGCAAAACCGAGAAGAACATTCTCACCGCGTTCGCGGGGGAATCTCAGGCCAGGAACCGCTACACTTACGCCGCAAGCAAGGCGCGCAAGGAAGGCTATGTTCAGATCTCGAACATCTTCGCCGAGACCGCCGACCAGGAGCGGGAGCATGCCAAGCGGCTCTTCAAGTTTCTCGAGGGCGGCGAGGTCGAGGTTTCCGCGGCCTTTCCCGCGGGGGTGATCGGCTCGACCCTCGAGAACCTCAAGGCGGCCGCCGCCGGGGAGCATTACGAGCAGACCGAGATGTATCCCGGGTTCGCACAGACGGCCCGTGACGAGGGGTTCAGCGAAATCGCCGCCGTGTTCGATGCCATCGCCGTGGCGGAGAAGCAGCACGAGAAGCGCTACAACGTCCTCGCCGCAAATATCGAGAACGGCGCCGTGTTCAAGAGGGACGGAAAGGTGGTCTGGCGCTGCATCAATTGCGGATATCTCCACGAAGGGAGCGAGGCGCCGCTGGTGTGCCCGGCATGCTCCCACGCCCAGGCCCATTTCGAAATGAACGCCGAGAACTGGTAGGCTCCTTTTCTGCATGGCCGCCTGTTACCTCTCACGGGACGGGCGGTCGTGCATGGACCGTAATAATGTATAGCATTTCAATCGGTTTTTGCATATATTGAATATTATGATTTGTTTTGTGCTCACAATGGCGTGAAAGGTATGATACATATTTGTTTTTGCCTGACCGATGCACATACCGACGCGGGGATGAATAACGAGAGGAGGAAGACATGGCGGAAAAACGAACGGTCACGTTTCAGGGAAACGAGCTTACGCTTGCGGGCGCGCCTGTGGACAAAGGCGATAGTGCGCCAGGATTCACCGTGCTCGCCAACGATATGAGCGAAAAGGGGCTCGACGACTATCGCGGCAAGGTGGTCGTCCTGTCAGCGGTGCCGTCGCTGGACACCCCCGTCTGCGACAAGGAGACCAAACGCTTCAACGATGAGGCCGAAAAGCTCGGCGATGACATTGCCGTGCTGACGGTCAGCATGGACCTTCCCTTCGCCCAGGCGCGCTGGGCCGAGGCGAACCAGGTCTCGAACGTGGAGCTTTTGTCCGATCACCGGGATGCGTCTTTCGGAGATGCGTACGGCGTTCTCATCGAGGAGCTCCGGCTGCTCGCGCGCGTCGTGTTCATCGTTGACAGGGATGGAAAGATCGCCTATCGACAGGTGGTGCCCGAGATCACCGAGGAACCGGATTATGACGATGTCCTCGCTGCCCTGAAATCACTCGCTTGATTCACGCACCCGAAATCCGCATGACCCGAACAAAGGAGAAAAAAAGACAATGGAAAAGACGATACTTCTGCTTCTCATGGGCGATCGCACGGACACCGCGGTCCAGGTACAGAAGATACTCACGAACATGGGATGCGCGATCAAGACCCGTCTCGGCATTCATGACGTCAACAAAAACGAGTGCGCCAATACCGGGCTTCTGATCCTGGAACTCGTGGGCGACGCCGACCAGAAGAGGAAGCTCGCCGACGATCTGCGGCAGGTGCATGACGTGAAGGTCGAGCTCGTGGAAATGTCATTGTAGCCAATCGAGTGTAACATAACCAGTATCGACAATCGTGGAGGAAGCGGCGATGGCCGAAAAGATGGGAATCTACAAATGCGGTGTCTGCGGCAATGTGGTCGAGGTGCTGTTCAACGGCGGCGGTGAGATTGTCTGCTGCGACCAGCCCATGAACCAGCTCACCGAGAACACCACCGACGCAGCCCGGGAGAAGCACGTGCCGGTCATCGAGAAGACGGACACGGGCTATGTGATCACCGTGGGAAGCGTCGCGCATCCCATGACCGATGATCACTACATCGAGTGGATCGCCCTCTGCGCCGACGGCATCACGCATCGCGCGTTCCTGAAGCCCGGCGACGAGCCGAAAGCGGAATTCTGTATCGAGGCGAGCGGTGTGAGCGCGCATGCCCTGTGCAACCTCCACGGCCTCTGGAAATCATAAACCGAACGAACGGGAGATTGATATATGCTGAGTGAAAAGATGGAGAAGGCGCTCAATGAACAGGTGAACGCCGAACTCTATGCCTCGTATCTCTACTTCTCGATGTCAACCTATTTCGAGTCGATCAATCTGGGCGGGTTCGCCAACTGGATGCGCATGCAGTCCCAGGAAGAGCTGACCCACGCCATGCGGATATACAACCACATCAACGACCGCGGCGGACGGGTCCTCATGAAAGAGATCAAGGCGCCCCCGACGGACTGGGATTCCCCGCTGAAGGCCTTCGAGGATGCCTACGGCCACGAGACCAAGGTGACCGGCATGATCAACGACCTCGTCGATCTGGCCCAGAGCGAGAAGGACCATGCCTCGAACGCCATGCTCCAGTGGTTCGTCGAGGAGCAGGTCGAGGAGGAGATGAACACCGACGGGTATGTCCAGAAACTCAGGCTGGCGAAGGATCACCCGAACGCGTTGTTCATGCTGGACAGCGAATTGGCGCAGCGGGTCTTCACCATGCCGGCGGACATGCAGCAGTAGCATCGCCTGCACCGTGACGAGGAGGGTGATGTACAGCGGGCGCGCCCGGCCACCCGAAGAGGAGAAACGCTCGTCACCGCGCCCTGAAACGACATCAACGGAGGAGAACATGAAGAGAAGATACGCGATAATCGGTTCCGCGGCGATCGCCGGAATATCGGCAGGCACCGCGTTTGCACAGTCGAACGAACGCTTCGGCTCGGTCGTCATTCCGCCGGAGAAGGAGTCGGGCAAGGAGAAGCACGTTCCCATCATCACCGCGCCTTCGAGCGTGAAGGCGGGCGAACCGTTCACCGTCACCGTCGAGGTGGGCAAGACCGTGCCGCATCCCAATACGGTCGAGCATCACATCAAGTGGATCCAGCTCTACGCCAAGGAAAACACCTCGCAGTACGCGGTCGAACTGGGGACATACACCTTCGGTCCCACCTTCGCGCAGCCGAAGGTCACCGTGCCGGTCATGCTCAAGGCGAATTCGACCATCTATGCCCTCGAGCACTGCAACATCCACGGCCTCTGGGACTATTCAGTCGATGTGCGGGTGAGCTGAAGCTTTGTTGCCGCCTGTATTCACGCCCCCCGGAGAGCGGATCATGCCGGGGGGCTTCTTATTGGGTCGAGGAAACACTCACCCCCTGTCACCAGGATGTGACATACCCCTCTCCCGCCCGCGAAAGAGGGGGAACCGTGCGGCGGGAAGTTCCGGAGGTGCGATCACCCCTTCTCT
>CAYNWJ010000254.1:0-6260 GCA_964400815.1 uncultured bacterium | reverse complement strand
CACCAGTGGAGAGAAAATGACGGACATTGTCTTTTCGCGTTGACAAAGGGTTTTCATCTTTTCATTATTATTCGTTATAACTGCCCGGAGAACGATTCTCAGAATAGTATTATTCGTTTCAGCAAAACTCACCCCCGCGATGAAGGTCTTTGGTATTCTGTTGTTTTTTCAGCGCTTTCCCCCTCTCTTTTGAAAAAGAGAGGGGGCCAGGGGGTGAGTTTTGATTTGGCTCGTGGCGGCACACTGTCTCGAAGTGAATCGAAAAAGCCCGTCTGAAATATATATACCATTATTTATTGGGAACATGGAGTGCTTGGTACAATCGATTAACCGGACACCATTGATTATTCGTTATATCGTAAATGCACGTGAATTCAATATGGTCAGAGAGCATGAAAGGGGGGCAAATGCGTCGTTACGGGAAAGCATTGACGGGTTTCTTCCTGTTGGCGGGACTGTTCGCAATAAACGCCGCCGAAGCAGGGACCGAGGCCGAACGCCGCGTGAGGGTGGAGACATGGGACACGCACGGTCTGCGGCATTCCATCGGTGTTGTGACCGATTCGAACGAAGACATGATCACCGTGCCGGAGAACTACCCCGGCGCGCGGGATTTCACCATGGCGGAGACGCCGCCGGTGGTGGATTTCGCTCCCGTCCGCGGGCTCAATCCCGAGTTCTTTCCCGAGGACAACACCGGCATCTGGTCCCAGTGGGGTGAAGTGACAAAGGGGCCCAACGGCCGGTTCTACATGGCTTCGGGCGATCACCGCTGCAGGAACGGCCGCGTGTTCATCACCGAATACGACCCCGCCGCGAAGGAACAGCGCATCGTGGTGGACGTCGGCAAGACCTGCGGTTGGAAGGAGAACCAGCTCGTTCACGGCAAGATACACGGCCGCATGGACATCATGCCCGACGGCACCCTGGTGGCGGCGACCTGGAACGGTTCACCCATCAGGCAGGAGTGGCTTGACAACGGCTATGTCAAGGGGGGCTACCTGCTCACCTACAACATCTTCACCGGCGTGGCGGAGGACCACGGCATCCCCTTCTACGGCGACAGTTGGCCCTATCACTCGGTGGACACCCAGACGGGCGTCATCATGGCCGTGGGAGCGTACTACAATTTCATGGCCTATGACGTGCGCAACCGTAAACTCCTCTTCGGCGGCATGCCTCCCGACGGCATCAAATGGTGCCTCAGGGCCACCCTTCTGGACGAGCGGACGGGGCTTCTGTACGCCACCGACGAATCGACGGAGACGAAGCGCTTCGTCTGCTACGACCAGCGGACGAACACCTTCCGCCGTCTCGCATGCAGTCCGCCGCCGCACCCGGTCACCGGCGCCCCGGAACGGCTCCGGGCCTACACGGCGCGCCGTACGCCCGCCGGCACCTTCTGGTGCATGGGACAGGAGGGGACGCTCTTCACATTCCACCCGGACGAGGAGCGCACGGAGCTCAAAGGCGTCAACTGGGACGAGAAGGGTGTCTACACGACCAGCGTGGCGATGGACTCACAGTTCAAATACATCTATTACGTTCCCGGCTCCCACGGCCGGACCATGAACCTGGGAACGCCGGTGGTGCAGTATTCCATCGAAAGCGGGGAGAAGAAGGTCATCGCCTTTCTCGGGCCATACAGCCACGAAACGTACGGGTATGCCACCACGGGGACCTTCGGCATCGAACTGTCGGAGGACGATTCGCTTCTGGTCATACAGATGAACGGCGGCTTCGGGCCCGATCCGTACAAGCCCATGTTCGAGCATCCGTCCATCTTCGCGGTGCATATCCCCGAGGGGGAGCGGAGGTGAGGGAGTGTGGAATATAGGAGAAAAAAGGCAGGCAATCCCCCGGAAACCCACCGGATAATGCACATTAACTATATAATATATTATGGTGATACATCCGGTATTCATGCAGGATACATTTCTTTGAACAATTGATAAAACCGCATGTAACCGATGCCGGCGACGATGAAAGAATGACGATTGAACCATGATAAATGGGATTCAAGGATTGACAGGATTGTAATCACGGTTCATCCCGTAATCCCCCAAATCCCGGTTCAGCAATCAAAAACCGCCGAAGTACATGTGTTTGCTGTAATGGGGGGATTGTAAGAGTATAAAGATGCTTGACGAACATCTTGCCATCGATTATACTATGTAAAACAGCAATGCTATCGATAGAGGCTTGTATGAAGGCAAAGGTGTCATCAAAATATCAGGTGGTTATTCCACGTGAAATACGGACGTCCTTGCAGCTCAAACCCGGCGACTGGATTGAATTCTTCGAACTCGACAGCAGGGTGGAAATGATCCCCGTAAAAGGGATCAAGGAAATGCGCGGCTTTCTGTCCGGGATGGATCCAACCCTTGACCGGGAGGATGACAGGTTTTGAACTGTGTGGATTCCTGCGGATGGTTGGAATATTTCGTCGACGGGGAAAACGCTGAGGAGTACGCGCCTGTCCTGCAAGACTATGAGAATCTCATTGTTCCCTCGATAAGTATCTATGAAGTATACCGCAAGACGGCCCGTGACGCCGGTTTGAAAGAGGCTTCCCAGGCCATCGCAACGATGCAGATGGGCACCTGTGTCGAACTTGACGCCCGCACGGCGATCATGTCCGCCAGGGTTGGATTGGAGTATAACCTTCCATTGGCGGACAGCATCTTTTACGCGACAGCCGTTTTATATGATGCGCTCCTGTGGACCCAGGATGAGCATTTCAGCGGGTTGCCCGGCGTGAAATTCATACCGAAATAGAAATGAATCACCCCCGGGCAACCTCCGGAGAATGTTCTCGATTCAATCGACAACGGTCGAAACTGCTCTCTCACTCCCTGAAACAGAAGTTCACGATCGGCAGAATCCGGAACGGGTTTCCGCTGTTGTTGAGATTGATCAGCCCGATCTGGAGGCCGTACAGCGATTCGGCGATGTTGAGGAATCCGAACTGAACGCCCCGCATTTCGCCCGCCTTGTTGAGAAGAGCGGTCTGGAGCCCGACAGTCTGCGCTTTGCTGATGTTGACGAGCGCGCTCTGCCAGCCGAGAACATCCCCGTTCACCACATTGACGAATCCCTCCTGGAGACCCGTGGTGTCGCCGTCCACCAGGTTCACGATTCCCCACTGCCAGCCGAGAAAATCACCGGTCGTCTTCGTCACGAGGCCGAAATCCACACCGTGCACCTGCCGGTTGACGCCATAGACGGACAGCCTGAGACCGCGTATGCTCGTTTCGGGACCGTGCAGCTGAACAGTGTCGAAAAGCGCGAGCTGCAGGGGCTTGACCTGCGCCGCTGCGGGGGTGGCCGCGAGCATGGCGAGGGTGATGACGATGACGGCGGCGCATGTTCTTTTCATAAAAAGCTCCTTGCTTTGGAACACGTTCGAATGATGGATTTGTCGTAAACTGTCACAGAATCGAATTCAGCTTTGCGGTTATCTTCCCGAGCACCTCTTCCTGCTCGAACACCTTCGACGCCGCGGTGATGGCGTCATAGGTGCGTGTGACCTCAGTATCCTCCACATCCCACTCGTGACTGATGGCGATGATGATGTTGCCCGTGTTTTCGTATTTCTCCCGGAAAGCCTCCACGATCTTGAGCGAACCCTTGGCCTCGAGCTTGGCGAGGAACACCACGGCGGCGTAATCCCCGGCGCGATAGAGGTCCGCGTTGTATTCCTCGTCGGACACGACCTTGTAGCCCTTGTTCACGGCGTATTCGGAGACCTTTTCCATGAGGGTGCGGTTGAAATGGGAGTCGTGCCAGAAAATGAGGACGACATCGTCGCCCCTGAGCGGTGATATCTCACGGGATGCCTGCTGCGAGGCCGCACACCCGGACAGAATGGCGGCGACGAGAATGATTGCAATGGCGCTTGCCGGTTTCATGGGTTCCTCCTCGATGGGTTGTGAATCCTGACATGAATGATTTTTTATTTCTCGAATGTTCCCTGCGTGAGCACTGTTATTGATTCGCAGGAAACGGCGGGATAGTCCCGAACGGTGATGGAGCGTGCATCGGCCGATTCGATCTCGTAGCCGGTGCCGTCGGCGAGCACGGTGGTTCCGACGAGGTCTTCAGCGTTGTCGAGGGCGCGCGCGAGCCTGAAGGTTCGTCCTTCCACCGCGGCCACGGGGACGGTGATGCGGGGTGTCGCGAGCCTGATGCCCGCGCCGCCGCAGGTGAGTTCCGTGCCTTCCAACAGGAATGCGCGAACGAGGTCCCCGTCACCATCCACCGATGCATACCCGAACCGTCCCGCCATTCGCACAGGGCCATGGGTGCGGGCGGCGTCGTCCTTTGCCGAGATGATGTAATCCGTCCTGCCGGGGAACGAGACCATGACCGCCGCCGAACCCGTGCGCCCGTCGTGATGAAGGAGCCGCACCTCAGGTGTGCCCGGATCGGCCCAGCCGTCCATGGGCGCCATGACCGCGGTGAACAGGGATGTCAGGCCCGGGTTTCCCTCGCGCTCGGCGAACAGCTGCTGTATGGGCGGCGCGTCGAGTTCCTCGCCCCGGTAGGTCCGCCATCCGGGAGCGTCCGCCACCAGAACGCGGTCGGCGGGGGAAAGGACGGTCGCGCGGAAGGTGACGCCGCCCGAGTTCCAGGCCGCCGTTACCGGCCCCACAGGTTTCCCGCCCCGGAAATTTTCGAGCCAGCGGTGCTCACGCGCCACGGTTGTCTCGGGAACGCCCGCGAGCGAGGCGAGGGCGCCCGTGCAGTTGAGGCCGTACTGGTGCAGTGAGCCGCCCCTGACATGGAAGAAATCGACGGCATAGGTGTTTTCGTCCGGCCCGATGACCAGCGCCGTGGTGCGTTCGTAGGTGTCGCACATGCTGTATACGTCCGCCGAGGCGCGGGTGACTTCCACGAACGGCGATGAACCGAAGAGGAGCAGCCGCGAGCCGTTTTCGCCCTCGTCCTGGGTTTTCCCGTCCACGGTGACGATGTTGTGGGACTGGGTGCTCTTGGTCCAGGCGTTGCGGGGATCGTCCCAGATGTAGCCGCGGTCCGAGGCAAGCTCCCGGCCCATGGCGTGGTAGCTGATGCCCAGGGTGTCGTAGTGCCGGTGACCGTGATAGGAATACCCGTTGAAATAGAGCGCTGTCTCTCCGGATGCCGGGCCGCCGCGCATGACGCTCACGCGCCAGCCGGGGAACCACTCGGTGCGCTGCGGAAGGGATGCCTCCCCCCCATCGCCCGTGATGCCGGGAGGGCGCCGCCAGAGAGCATATTCCCCGCCCTTCTCCGCCAGGAGGGTATTCTGGGCCCGCGCCAGGAGCCCCGCGTATGAGGGACCGTAATGGGCGGTCAGCACTTCGGCGTAGATGGGATCGATGCCGGTGTTGTAGTGGGTGTCGCCGATGACGGGGAAGAGTCCCGAGGGATCGAGCATCCGCACCATGCTGAGGAGCGCCAGACGGTAACGGTCGGACTGGACGAAGGGGTTGTAGTCCTCCAGCCGCTCACCCCGTGCGGGGGTGTAGCCGGGAGGATCGGAATAGCCCTCGAGAATTTCGGGAATGGTGCGGAGCAGGTTCAGGTGCATGGCTGAATAGGAGGGTGATTCCCGGCAGAACCCGTCGAAATGGAAGCTCCTGTCCATGAGCGCCTCGAAGCCCTCGATGGCGCGCCGGACGCTCTCCGGGCGTTCGAAGAGAATGCCCACTGCCCCGCTCATGGCGCGTCCCGGACCGCACTTGTTGTTGATCTCGTCCCAGTTCTCGCTGTCCTCGCAGCCGGCGATGATGAGGTCGTTGACGATGCGGTCCTTCATCTCCGTGGTGACCACCGGGCTTCCGTCAGGACGCCGCGCCTCGTGGACGAGGTCCCATGCGGCGGTCATTCTCAGGATGAAACCACCGTCGCTCCCGCTGCACCCGAACCGTCCCGCACCCCAGAAGCCGTTGTTGAGGACGGCATACCCCTCATCGGTGGTGTGAAGACCGTCGAAGGCGGTGATGATGGTCTCCACGGGGAATGTGCCGCCGCGGGGATTACGGCCCAGTTCGGCGGCCGCCTCGCCGGGAGGACAATCGGCGTATGTGCCGTTGTATGAATGGAAGAGCCAGTTCGGGTAACGGCTCGCCACGATGTCCATGAGCATGGCCGCTTTTTCTGCATAGGCCGGCTCGCCGGTGACAGCGTAACGCTTGGCGGGGGTGGGGATTTTGTTTACACACCAGGAGGCCTTGTTGTAGCGGATGATTCCGCTGAAACTCGTGTGCACCGGC
>CAYNWJ010000253.1:0-6262 GCA_964400815.1 uncultured bacterium | reverse complement strand
CCCTTCCGTCGCTTCGCGCCACCTTCCCCCGAAGCGGGAGAAGGAAAAGCGCCACGGGCCGGGCTCCCTCTCTCCCTCCAGCGGGAGAGGGGGCGATAAAACCAGAGATTTTCGCCTGAAATGGCCAATGTAAGGCCCGGTCATTATCAACGTATATCGATGCTGACTTAACTGGATAACCGGCTAAAAAAAACATGCACAACAACCGGACCGGATCCCGATGAATCTTCTCTCGATGTTCAAACCCGGCGCGGGTTCTCCGTCCGGGAGGCACGGCGCCCGCAAATTCGGCACCTTCGGCGGCGTCTTCACTCCCGACGTTCTCACCATACTCGGCGTTATCATGTATCTCCGCCTGGGATGGGTCGTGGGAAACGCCGGTTTTCTCGGCGCCGTGCTGATCATCCTTCTCGCCAAATCGGTCACCATCTGCACCGGCCTCTCCATGGCATCGATCACCACCAACATCAAGATCGGTCCGGGCGGCGCCTATTCCATCATATCGAAATCCCTCGGGCTGGAGGCGGGCGGCAGTGTCGGCATCCCCTTCTATATTTCCCAGACCCTTTATATCATCGGTTTCACAGAGGGCTGGATACGCATCTTTCCGTCACATCCCCCGCTCGCCGTCTCGGTCGCCGCGTGGATTATTCTTTCGGCGATTTCATACACGAGCGCCCATTTCGCCATCCGTATACAGTATATCATCATGGCGGTGATCGCGTTTTCGCTCGTCTCCATCTTTTCCTCGCCCACCGGACCCAACCCGTCCCTGTTTCTCATGGGAGGCTATGAAAACGGCAATTTCTGGCGGGTGTTCTCCATTTTCTTCCCCGCGGTGACCGGCATCATGGCGGGCGCGAACATGTCCGGCGAACTGAAGGACCCGCGCAGGGCCATACCCCTGGGCACACTCGGCGCAATCGGCGTCACAACGGTCATATACATCGGGCTCGCCTTTTTCACCGCCCGCTTCATTCCCGCGGCGGACCTGAGAAGCAACCAGATGGCCCTGGTGGACTATGCCCTCTGGGGACCGATCGTTCTGGCCGGTGTGCTCGCCGCGACCTTCTCGTCAGCACTCGGCAGCATGGTCGGAGCGCCCCGTATTCTCCTGGCGCTTTCCGAGCAGAAGACCGTGCCCTTCCACTCCTTCTTCTCGCGAAAGGCGTCCAACGACGAGCCGCGCAATGCCATCGTGTTCACCAGCTCCATCATCGTCGTCACCATCGCGCTGGGGAATCTCGACGCCCTCGCGTCACTGATCACCATGTTCTTTCTCGTGACCTATGGCACCCTCAATCTTGTGGTATTCATACAGCAAAGCATGGGCATGATCAGCTTCAGGCCCACCTTCAGGGTTCCGCGCATCGTCCCGCTCTTCGGGGCGGTGAGCTGCATCGCCATCATGTTCCTCATCAACACCGTCTTCAGCATCGTGGCATTCATGGTGATAATCGTCCTCTATGTCTGGCTGACGAGAAAAGGGCTCGAATCGGACTGGGGAGACATCAGGGGCGGCATGCTGCTTGTGATCGCCGAACGGTTCTCGCGGCTGGCCTCACGGTTCCCGCGGCATCAGATATCATGGAAACCGGACCTGCTCATTCCCATCGACGACCCAAAGGTCTGGTCGGGATCGCTCATGCTCATCAGGAGCATCACCTATCCCGCCGGAAGCATTTTCGCCTTCACTGTCAGGGAAAACGACATCGAGGAGACAGACGAAGCTCTCAGGGAACTCCTTGTTCCGCTGAAGGATCAGGGTATTCTCGTCAATTCCACCACCATAGAGGAACGGGAGTTCCTCCACGGCGCGAGGCTGGTGATACAGACCCTCAAGGGAGGGACCTTCCGTCCCAACACCCTCTTTCTCACCATTGGCGAGAACACCGACAACGATCCGACCATCGAGGACCTGGTCACCCACGCCATGAAGCACGGCCTCGGAGTCATGATCCTCAGCTATCACCGGCGCGCCTCTTTCGGGCTCCAGCAGGATGTCAACATCTGGCTCAGAGACGAAAGCCCCAACTGGCACCTGGCCATGCTCATCGCCCTCCAGCTCCAGATCAACTGGCGGGGCAGGCTTAACCTGCTCACAGTGGCATCCGACATATCGGATGAGAAACGGCTCTACCGTTTCCTTGAGCACCTCGGCGACCAGGTGCGGCTCCCCTCAATGGCGGAATACCAGGTCATGACCGGTGAATTCCTGGACTGCCTGGACCAGGCGCCCCGGGCGGACATCAACATTTTCGGGCTCGCCGACCGCGTGTCGTTCGATTTCATGCGGAACGCTCCCGAGCGGACCAAGTCATCCTGCATCTTCATCGCCGACTCGGGCCAGGAAAGCGCGCTTGTCTGACCGCTGCATTGCATTACGGCGCCGCACGAACCGTCAGACGAAGGAAACGATCCCCCTCTACGGAGATTCATGATGTCCACGAAAAAGACCCTGCGCAGCATCCTTGCCATCCTGTCTTTTATCCTCTGCCTGACGACTCTCACAGAGGCCGTTCACGCCCAGTCGTTTCCCATGGAGCCGGTCGGCGACGAAGCCTTCGAAATGATCCGGCTCTTCTACGAATACGACCGTTCCATCCCCCTCGACGCTGAGGTGGTGGAGACCCGCACCATGGACAACTGCCGTCGTGAGAAGATCGTTTTCCGCGGCATCGGGGACCAGCTTGTACCGGGATACCTGGCGCTTCCGAAGTCCGGTGACGGTCCCTTCCCCGTAATCATTCTCCTGCACGGCCACACCGGCAACAAGGACGAATGGTGGCGTGACGACAGCTATTACCGCGGCGGGCTGGTGACGAAGGCGTATCTCCCCGCCGGGTATGCCGTGCTGGCCCTGGACGCCCGGTATCACGGAGAGAGAAGCGTGCACAACGGATATGAATCGCCCCGGGTCTTCCATCAACGGGAATGGTTCAACCGCTCCGCCGACATGATCATAGACAGTGTCCGCGACTATCGCCGCGCCATCGACTATCTGGAAACGCGCGACGATATCGACGCATCCCGTATCGGCGTACACGGCTACAGCATGGGCGGCATGATGGCGTTCCTCCTGACAGGTGTCGACGACCGTGTGCAGGTGACCGTCTCCCATGTGACCTGGAACTGGGACGTTGACATCCCGAAATACCGTGCCATCGCGCCGCCCGTGTTCGCCCGCGCGGTCGCAAACCGACCCTTCCTCATGCAGATGGGCAGAACCGATCCACTGCTTCCCATGGAAGCGGCCGAACGCCTCTATCGGCTCGTTGAATCTCAGAAGACCAGGCTGATATTCCACGACAGCGGCCACCAGCTGCCGGTCGTCTATATCGACAAATCCCTCGCATGGTTTAGGGAACACCTATAATATATAAACTACAACAGAATATTCTTAATAATAATAACAGGAGAGCATCATGAAAGATCGTATCGCTGAACTGACTGGAAATATCCAGTCACGCATCACCGACATCCGTCACGACCTTCACATGCACCCGGAAACGGCCTATACCGAAAAACGGACGGTCGAAGTCATCAGGTCATTCCTCGAAGAGACCGGCGTTCCCAACGAATCATGCTCGGAAACCGGGGTCACCGCGCTCATCGGATCAGGCGCCGGACAAGTTGTCGCCCTGCGCGCCGACATCGACGCCCTGCCCATGCCGGATCTTTCGGGCCTTCCCTGGGCTTCGGTCAATGAGGGGGTGTGCCATGCCTGCGGCCACGACGGTCACACGGCCATGCTTCTGGGCGCGGCGTGGGTGCTCAAGCAATTGGAACAGGAACTTGCGGGGACGGTCAAGCTCGTCTTTCAGCCTGCCGAAGAGGGCGGGGCGGGCGCTCAGAAGATGATCGACCACGGTGTGCTCGGGAATCCCGCTCCCGAGGCGATTTTCGCGGTGCACGGCTGGCCGAAGCTCGATGTGGGCAGGGCGGCCTATCGCTTCGGTCCGGCCATGGCGGCGGTCGACAACTTCACCATCACGGTGACGGGACAGGGTGCACACGGCGCGATGCCCCACGGCGGCATAGATCCGGTCGTGATCGCCGCGCGTGTGGTGGAGGGTCTCCAGACCATCCGTTCCCGCATGATCAATCCGCTCGATCCGGTGGTCATCTCCGTCTGCACCATCCACGGCGGCAGCGCGGTGAACGTCATTCCGGACGAGGTGACACTGAAAGGAACGATCCGCTGCCTCGACGAGGAAACGCGGCAACGGCTCTTCCAGTCGATCGAGCGCATGACGGTGAATACGGCGAAGGCGTCCGGCGGCGAGGCGGAATTCACTATAACCGAAGGTTATCCCCCAACCATCAATGAGAACCGCGCAACGCAGTTCGCGAAAGATGCCATCGTCGATATCCTCGGTGAGCAGAACGCCGTCGAAATCGGCCAGCCGGTCATGGGCGGCGAGGATTTTTCATATTACCTCAAACACATACCCGGCTCGTTCATGCGTCTGGGCGTGGGAGACAAGCCCTCACTGCACAACGCCAAATACGATTTCGAGGACAAGGCCATCCCCGCGGGCATCAGGCTGATGGCGGGCATCGCCGTCAGATTTCTCGAAACGGGTCTCGGGGAATGAGTGAGGATTCCGACCGCGCAGGGCGCGCGAAACAGGGCGCTATGCGATACCGTGCTCGCGCTTGTATTCGGCCCAGTTCTTCTTGAGGTCAACGAATGACTCGAATGAGTCGCGGAGGAGAAAGGGGTTTTCCCTCTTCTCGTCGCCGATGGTCGATGAGGGGCGGACACCATAATCGTGTCCCGGCCAGACCGTCGTCTCCGGCGGGAGCGTGATGAGCTTGCCGTGGAGGCTCTCATATTCGTCGCGGGCGTCCCTGCCGAAACCCGTCCCCCCCACCTTTCCCACGAAGAGCGTGTCGCCGGTCACCAGATGGTCCTCGACGAGAATGCAGATCGAATCAGGCGTGTGGCCCGGTGTGTGGATGATAAAGAGTTCGAGGGAGCCGAGAGACAGGGTGTCACCGTCACGAAGCGTGATGTCCCGACGTGAATGGCCGGCCTTGTGCATGGCTATTTTCGCTCCGCGCTCGTGAGCCAGGATGTCGTTGCCTCCCGTGTGGTCGAAATGGTCGTGGGTGTTGATCACATACACGAGCTTGAAGCCATTCTCGTCCAGTACCTGTTTTTCCGTGTCGGGTTCACTTCCAGGGTCCACCACAGCCGCCTGTTTCGATTCCTCGTCCGCGATGACATAGGAGAAGTTCCTGTCACCGCCCGCCTGTATCTGCTTGAAAAACATCGAAGCCTCCCGTATCGGTTGCTGGATCATATGCTTTTGTGACGTCTCTCTATCATGATACTACCTGCAGGAGCGGGAGACAACCGATAAGTTGCTTTCCAACGCAGGAGAATCGATTCAGGGGAGGAAATACACACGGAAGATCAACAAAGGAGGTTGCATTGGATTTCGACTTCGACAAGGACAAGGTCGACGAATACACGCTCGCGCTGTTGTTTCTCACCGCCTTCGAGGACAATCGCGCATCGGTTGTCCGCGCATGGAAGGGATTCGACTGGGACACCATGGACCGTCTCCATGAAAAAGGGTACATTTCAAATCCCAAAGGCAAGACGAAATCGGTGAAGTTGACGGATGAAGGCGAGCGGCTCATGATCGAGCTTTTCCGGAAACATTTCGGCAGGGATCCTGAATGACCACGGGAAATCCCCTCTGACATATCCTGTATCATCGGGCGGCCGATTCCGGCGGAAGGATGTGTGTCACGTTCTCCCGCATGTCGGCTGCCTGTGTGTTTTCACGCCCCTTTTGACGCATCTCCCCCGAAAACCCACAATATAATTCACATATGCTATTATAAATCAAAGCATTACATCCAACACTCATGCATGAAAAGGTTCTTTGAACATTTGTCGGAACCGCATGAAACCGATCTTGGCGCCCATGGATGATTGCTGATTTACCGTGCGCCGTTTGAACCATGATTATTGGGATGAAAGGATTGACAGGATTGAAATCCAGGTTCATCCCGTAATCCCGTAAATCACGGTTCAGCACATGATATTTGGCGAAATACATGTGTTTGCCGGAAAACGGGGGATTGCCGGCTGCGCCCCTTTCCCTTTCTTTCCCTCCTAAATTTTTGTATATTGTAGGTTTTACTTTCACGGCAGGAAAAGCCGCCGCCTTTCCATCACCTTCACCGCCGCCTCCGGGGGAACGGACGTCCATCCATGCCCGACACGAAGAACGAAACGTCCTTT
>CAYNWJ010000252.1:0-6283 GCA_964400815.1 uncultured bacterium | reverse complement strand
GCTGCATCCGCTGGTGTGCGCGGCGTTCAACGCGGACTTCGACGGCGACCAGATCGCGGTGCACCTGCCTCTTTCCTTTGAGGCGCAGATCGAGGCAAACGTTCTGATGCTGGCGAGCAACAACATCCTCTCGCCGGCCTCCGGAAAACCCATCGTGGTTGACAAGCCCCAGTGCATCGTTCTCGGATGCTACTATCTCACGAAGATTTCCAACGACAGCCGGGGAGAGAAGTTCATCTTCTCCAACCCCGAAGAGGCGAAGCTCGCGTTCGAGAAGGGGCTGATCACCCTCAACACCCGCATCAAGTGCCGCATCGAGGGCAAGGTGCACGACACCTCGATCGGGCGCATCACCTTCAACGAAATCCTTCCGCCGGGCATGTCGTTTTTGAACAAGACGGTAGACACCGGCCTGCTCAAGAAGATCGTCGCCAACTCCTTCATCAGCAACGGGCGCGAGATCACCGTCGATTTCCTCGACCGTCTGAAGGCGATGGGCTACCGGTACGCCACCTATTCCGGCATTTCCATCGGCATCGAGGATGTCATCATCCCCGCGGAGAAACACCGTCTGGTGGACGATGCCACGAACCGTATCAACGAGGTCGTGGATAAATACAACAACGGCGTTATCTCCGACGGCGAACGCGGCAACCAGATCATCGACGAATGGTCGCATACCACCGCCCGCGTGGCCGAGACGGTGTTCGAGTCCCTCAGGCAGGCGGAGGACGGTTTCAATCCCCTGTTCGTGATGGCCGACTCGGGCGCCCGCGGTTCGAAGGACCAGATCAAGCAGCTCGCCGGCATGCGCGGCCTGATGCAGAAGCCGCAGAAGAAGATCACCGGCGGGTACGGCGACTTCATCGAGACGCCGATCACCTCGAATTTCCGCGAGGGACTGAGCGTGCTCGAATACTTCATCTCCACCCACGGTTCACGCAAGGGTCTCGCCGATACCGCGCTCAAGACGGCGGAAGCGGGATACCTGACACGCCGTCTCGTCGATGTCTCCCAGGACTGCATCGTGATCGAAGACGATTGCGGCACATTCCACGGCATCGAGATGAGCGCGCTCAAGGAGGGCGAGACCATCGTCGAGCATCTCGGCGACCGTGTGTTCGGCCGTATCCCGCTCGAGGATGTGGTCGCTCCGGTGACCGGCGAAGTCGTCTGCAAGGCCGGCGAGCTCATCACCGAGGATATGGTCGGTGTGATCAACGACTCGACCATCGAGACGATCCTCATTCGCTCGGTGCTCACCTGCGAGTCCCGCCGGGGCGTCTGCGCCAAGTGCTACGGTCTGAACCTGGCGAAGGGCAATCTGGTCAATATCGGCGAGGCTGTCGGTGTCATCGCGGCACAGTCCATCGGCGAACCCGGAACGCAGCTCACGCTCCGTACCTTCCATATCGGCGGTGCGGCCGAGCGCTGGACCGAGCAGTCGGAGATTCTGGTCAAGAAGGGCGGCATCGTCGTTTTCAGTGAGAACCTGAAAACCGTCCAGTACGACGAAAACACCAGTGTCGTGGTCGGCAGAAACGGTGAAATCTTCATCGAGGACGATTCAGGCCGCACGGTTTCCACATACACGGTCCCCTACGGCTCGCGCATCATCGCCAGGGAAGGCGACCGTGTGGAGGACGGCACAGTAATCTACACCTGGGAGCCGAACCACACCCTCGTGGTGACCGATACGCCCGGCTTCGTGAAATTCGAGAACATCATCGAGGGTGTGACCTTCCGCTACGAGACCGACTCCGAGACGGGCCACCAGCAGAAGTTCATCACCGACCAGCGGAACCGTTCGCTCACCCCGCATGTTGACATCGTCGACGCCGATGGCAACAAGCAGCGGTCGTACTTCCTCTCCCTCGGCTCACGCATCATGGTCGAGAACGGTCAGGAGGTTCGCGCGGGCGAAACGCTGGCGATGCTTCAGAACGAACGGTTCAAGACCCGCGACATCACCAGCGGCCTGCCCCGTGTGGCCGAGCTGTTCGAGGCGCGCAAGCCCAAGGACCCCGCCATTATTTCCGAAATCGAGGGCGTGGTCGAGATCGGCGGTCTCGTGCGCGGTTCGCGAAAGATCACGGTCAAGGGGGAGAACGACTTCAGCCGCGATTATCTCATTCCCTACGGCAAGCATCTGCTCGTGTTCGACGGCGACTATGTCCGGGCGGGCGAGCGTCTGACCGAGGGCGCGGTGAATCCCCACGACATCCTGAAGATCAACGGCATCTACCGAGTCCAGGAATATCTCCTGAACGAAATCCAGGAGGTGTATCGTCTGCAGGGCGTGAAGATCAACGACAAACACATCGAGATCATCATCCGGCAGATGCTGCAGAAGATCCAGATCGTCGATCCCGGCGACACCCAGTTCCTCGAGGGGTCCCAGGTCGACAAGTTCACCTTCGCGGATGTCAACGAGCAGGTCCAGGCCCAGGACGGGGAACCGGCCACTTTCGAGCCGCAGCTTTTGGGCATCACAAAGGCCTCGCTCTTCACCGAGTCATTCTTCTCGGCGGCGTCGTTCCAGGAAACGACCCGCGTTCTGACCGAAGCGGCCGTTCAGGGCAAGATCGACACCCTGATCGGGCTGAAGGAGAACGTGATCATCGGCCATCTCATTCCCGCGGGAACCGGCATGCGCCGTTACAAGAAGATCAGAATGCTGTCGGAAACGGACGAGTTCGCCGACATGGTCGAGGCCGAACAGCCCGTGGAGGACATCACCGAGGGAGTGACCGAGGAGGAAATCGTATCCAGCGAGGACGCCTGATACGGTTTCTCTGGCAGGACATGAACGGGGCCGGTGCAAATCGCCAAAAAAGATTTGACATCGGTCCTGTTTTATGATATATTATAAATCTACTCCGTTCGGGGGGCGTTACCCCGGGCGTAAAAGATCAGGGATTGTGGCATTCGAGACAGCAAGAACTTATAGAAAAGAGGTTGTACGTGCCGACGATTAATCAGTTGATCCGCAAAGGCCGCAAGAAACAGAAGTCCAGGAGCTCCGCGCCTGCGCTGAAAAGCTGTCCCCAGAAGCGCGGCGTCTGCACCCGTGTCTACACCGCGACGCCCAAGAAGCCCAACTCGGCGCTGCGTAAGATCGCCCGTGTCCGGCTTTCGAACGGCATGGAGGTGACCGCCTATATCCCCGGCGAGGGGCACAATCTCCAGGAGCATTCCATTGTCCTGGTCCGCGGCGGCAGGGTGAAGGATCTTCCGGCTGTCCGGTATCACATCGTCCGCGGCGCGCTTGATACGGTCGGAGTGGACGAGCGCAGGAACGGCCGTTCCAAGTATGGAGCCAAGCGTCCGAAATAGTCTGCGGAAGAGGGTTGTAAATACCATATCATGAATAGAGCGCCCCTTGTCGTTTCGAGTGCGGGCGCATGACACCGAGGAATACCGTTTATGCCGAGAAGAAGAAAGGTACCGAAACGGCCCCTGATGCCTGATCCCAAGTTCAAGAGCACCATGGTGACCAGGTTCATCAACAATCTGATGAAGGACGGGAAGAAGTCCGTTGCCGAGTCCATCTTCTATGATGCAGTAGACATCATCGAGGAGCGGACCGGCCAGAAAGGTCTCGAGGTCTTCGAGAAGGCCATGGACAATGTGAAGCCCGTGGTCGAGGTGAAGAGCCGCCGGGTGGGCGGTGCGACCTATCAGGTCCCCGTCGAGATCAGGTATGAGCGCCGTATCGCGCTCACCATCAGGTGGTTGATCAGCTTCTCCAAGGCCAGGCCGGAAAAGACCATGGCCGAGCGTCTTGCGATGGAGCTGGACCAGGCGTCCAAGAATCAGGGAGCGACGATCAAGAAACGCGAGGACACGCACAAGATGGCGGAGGCGAACAAGGCGTTCGCTCACTACCGCTGGTAGATGTGTCCTGACATAAGCGACGGCGTCCGCGGTCGGCAGGTGATAGCTTGGTGACGCGGGGCGCGCGCGAACAACTGCTTTGAACTGCAACCGTTCCGCCGGTTGCAAGCAAAGGGGAAAAGCCCGGGCGATTATGGCTTACGATTCCCCGGGCTTTTTGTTGCGGATGTGATTGCGAAGCATACAACGGAAAGGTGATATGAACCGAAAGTATTCTCTTGAGCATATAAGGAACATCGGCATCATGGCGCACATAGATGCCGGCAAGACCACGACCACCGAGCGCATCCTGTTCTATACCGGCAAGGTGCATCGTATCGGCGAGGTTCACGACGGCGCCGCCACGATGGACTGGATGGACCAGGAAAAGGAGCGCGGGATCACCATCACGTCCGCGGCCACGACCTGCTTCTGGCGCGATACCATGATCAATATCATCGATACGCCGGGGCATGTGGACTTCACCGTGGAAGTGCAGCGTTCGCTTCGCGTCCTTGACGGGGCCATCGGCCTCTTCTGCGCGGTTGGCGGCGTGGAGCCCCAGAGCGAGACCGTGTGGCGCCAGGCGGATGACTACCGTGTTCCCCGTATCGCCTTCGTGAACAAGATGGACAGGACGGGCGCAGATTTCTTCCGTGTCATCGACATGATGCACGACCGTCTTCACTCCACGTTCGTTCCCATCCAGCTTCCCATCGGCTCCGGCGAGCTCTTCTCCGGGATCATCGATCTCATCAAGAACATAGCGGTGATCTACGAGGGTGAAGGTCAGGGGATCAGCTTCTATGAGCAGCCGATTCCTTCCGATCTCAAGGGGATCGCCCACGAATATCGTGAGAAGATGCTCGAGGCCATTTCCGATTATGACGATCATCTCCTGGAGCTGTTCATCGAAGACAAGGAAATTGAAGAGGACCAGATCAGGACCGCCCTCAGAAAAGCGACCATCGAAGGCAAGATCACCCCTGTCATGTGCGGAAGCGCGTTCAAGAACAAGGGTATGAGGCGCCTCATGGACGCCATCGTCGACTACCTCCCCGCTCCCATGGATGTTCCCTCCGTCAAAGGGCACGATCCCAGGACTGAAAAAAAGATAGAGAGAAACCCTTCCGACGACGAACCGTTCAGTGCGCTGGCTTTCAAGGTCGCCACCGACACGCATGTGGGAAAGCTCATTTTCTTCCGCGTGTATTCCGGCACCCTCGAAAAGGGCAAGCAGGTCCTGAACACCCAGAGCGATAAAAAGGAGCGTCTGGGCAGGATCCTGCGCATGCACGCCAACAAGCGTGAAGAGGTGAATCTGGCGGCGACCGGCGATATTCTCGCCGCGGTCGGGCTCAAGAATGTGAGCACCGGCGATACCATCAGCGATCCGAAGCATCCGATCATCCTCGAACGCATGATCTTCCCCACGCCCGTGATCCACATCGCGGTCGAGCCGAAGACCAAGGCCGACCAGGAGCAGCTTGATCTTTCCTTGGCCAAACTTGCCGAGGAGGACCCCACCTTCCAGGTGCGGGTCGATGACGAGACGGGCCAGACGATTCTTTCGGGTATGGGCGAGCTGCATCTCGAGATTCTCATCGACCGCCTGAAGCGCGAGTTCAAGGTTCACGCCAATGTGGGCCAGCCGCAGGTCGCCTATCGTGAAACGATCACCAGGCAGGTGGAAAGCGCCGGGAAATTCGTCAAGCAGACCGGCGGGCGAGGCCAGTACGGCGATGTCAAGATCATCATGGGTCCCTCGGAGACCGGTGAGGGATTCGTGTTCGAGGACAAGATCACGGGCGGGGCCATCCCGCGCGAGTTCATCGGGGCCTGCCGCAAGGGTGCGGATGATGCGATGAATTCCGGTGTGATCGCGGGCTTCCCCCTTCAGGATATCCGCGTCGAGCTCATCGACGGATCGTATCACGATGTGGATTCGTCGGAGATGGCCTTCCGCATCGCCACGACCATGGCGGTCAATGACGGTCTCAGGAAGGCGGGTCCCGTCCTCCTCGAGCCCATCATGGCGGTCGAGGTCGTGAGCCCGCAGCAGTACACCGGCGACATCATGAGCGATCTGAACATGCGGCGCGGCAAGATCGAAAAGATCGAGACACGTTCGGACGCCCAGGTCATCAAGGGCATCGTGCCGCTGTCGGAGATGTTCGGCTATGCGACACGGCTTCGCTCGATGAGCCAGGGCCGTGCGATCTATACCATGTTTTTCAATTCCTATTTGCCGGTTCCCGAGAGCGTGGGCAAGGACATCGTCGCGCGGTTCGGCGGCAAATATGTTTCGGGATGATAACTGCTTATTGATTGTTATTACGACCAGTAAAAGGAGGGATTCCAGATGGCGAAGGAGAAATTCGAAAGGACGAAGCCCCACGTGAACGTG
>CAYNWJ010000251.1:0-6284 GCA_964400815.1 uncultured bacterium | reverse complement strand
GCCCGGGGTTTGATCCACATCCTCAAGGAAGCGGCCCGTGAACGCCAGATTTATCTCTACAATTCCACGGTCATCATCCAGGGTCTCGGGACGATCGGCAAAAGCATCGCCCGTTTGCTCGAAAAGACCGGCTGCAAGATCAGCGGCGTGTCCGATTCGACCTGCGGCATCTGGTCGGAAATGGGGCTGAACGTGGAGGCGGTCATCGACTACAAGACAAGAAACGGCGCCCTGAAGGGTTTTCCCGGGGCGGACGAGGTGACCAATGACGAGCTCGTGGCCATGCCTGCGGACATCCTCATCCCCGCCGCGCTGGAGCATACCATCAACCGTAACAACGCCCCGGACATCCGCGCCACCATCGTGGCCGAGGCCGCCAACACCGGCATATCAAAGGAAGCCAACCGGATCCTCCACGAAATGGGCGTGTATGTCCTTCCCGACATCCTGGTCAACGCCGGCGGCGTGGTGATCTCCTATTTCGAATGGGTGCAGGGCAAGCAGGAGTTCTACTGGGACGCGGTCGAGATCGACGAGCGTTTCGAGAACATCATGATCTCCACATACCGTCAGATCGAAACCAGGGCCCGGGACGAGAACATCTCGATCCGGACGGCGGCGCTCGAACTGGCGATCGGCAGGGTCGCCGATGCGATGCGCCTCAGGGGGCTCTGTCCGTGAGCTCCGGCGCATGAATTCATCACCGGGAGAGACCGTGCCCATGACAGCCGGCGATCTGGCGGGAAGCCTCCGTATCAGGCAGTGGACGAAGAACGTTCTGCTCTTCGCGGCCCTCGTCTTCTCGAAACACGCGGACCGCACCGGCGACCTCATGCTTGCGGCCGCGGGTTTTCTCCTGTTCTCCCTGGCCGCCGGCGCCGTATATCTCGTCAACGACATCATCGACATCGAGCGTGATCGGCGGCATCCCGTGAAACGCGACAGACCGCTGGCGGCGGGACGCATGTCCACGGGATTCGCATGGACGTTCGCAGCCGTGCTCCTGGTCGTCTCCCTTCCCGCGGCGTTCGTTCTGGACTGTCAATTCGGCATCGTTCTTTCCATCTACCTGGCCATGCAGGTGCTCTATTCCACGGTGTTCAAGAACGTGGTGATCCTCGATGTGTTCATCGTGAGCGCCGGGTTCCTGCTCAGGGTCATCGCGGGTGGTGTGATCATCGATGTGGAGATATCGAGCTGGATACTGGTCTGCACCATGCTCCTGGCGCTGTTCCTCGCCCTGTCGAAACGCCGCCACGAGATAACCCTGCTGGACAGCGCCGCCTTCGAGCACCGCATCATTCTCAGCGAATACACACCCTATCTCCTCGACCAGATGATCGGCATCGTCACCTCCTCCACCCTTGTGGCGTATACCATCTTCACCCTGTCGGAAACGACCGTGGAGAAATTCGGCCGCGGCATGATCTACACCGTGCCCTTCGTGCTGTACGGCATCTTCCGCTATCTGTACCTCGTGCACCGGAAGAACGCCGGGGGACGGCCCGAGGAGACCCTTCTGACCGATCTCCCGCTGCAATTCGCCATTGTGGTTTACGGTGTCGTTTCGCTGATCGTGATCTACCTGTAGCGTCCCTGATCTCCCGGCTGCGGCGTCATTCCCGCATGGCGCCGCTGTTCCGGACCATTGACAACCGAAAGGACCATCGTGGACCATCCGCCTGTCGCTGTGGTGAAAACCTCCCCCGAAACCGTGCACGAAGACTACCGCCGCCTCCTGGAAATCGCGGAAGCTGACACTGTGCTCGAACGGGAACGGGAGACCGTGCTCGCCCTGGACATGCCCTGGCACCACCACTTCCCCGCCTGCTCCACCGCCCCGTGGCAGCTCGATGGTGTCATCGGAGCCCTGCTCGATCTCGGCTTCGACGCGACGCGCATGCGGGTGTGCATCCATGCCCTGCCCGGGGTCCGCGCCGACAAGGGGATCGTGCTGAACCGTCTGCTCCAGGTCTGCGAAAAACGGGGCCTTCCGCTCGATATCCCGGACTCCCCGTCACCGGTGTCTTCCGATGATACCACGGGAAAGAATCTCGTCCTCCTGCCGCCCATGCGGACCCATGCGGGCGCTGTCATGGCGGGGGCCCTCTTCACGGCGTTTTCATTCTTCCACGGCCGCCGCGCCGGGGAACGGTTTGACGATATCGCCGGCAACCTCGCGGACATGCCCCGCATGCTTGCGGATGGTGCAGCGAACGTACTGGCGGTCGCAGATGGTGCCTGTGTGGGTACGGGGCCGGGGCCGCGGCGTCTCATGTTCCGGGAGGAGAACGTGCTTGCCGCCTCCGCCGATCCCCTTGCGCTGGACATGTTCATCGCAAGGCGGCTGGGCATCGATCCCGGAGCGGCGCCGTACATCGTGGGTGCGCGGGCGAAGGGGTTCGGTCCGGACGGTGACATCGCGCTCATCGGCGACGAGCCGCCGAAGGTCCAGCCGGAATCAGCCATCCCGCTCAGTCAGCGCGGCAGGATACTCTGGAACCTGGAATCAGGCGGCGGCGCCGCGCGGGAGCTGGCGTTTTTGCACGATGACTGGTTCTGGTATGTGACCGAAGGGGAACGCCGCCTGAAACCTTTCTGGAAGAGCGCCTGGGGACGGGTGTTCGAATCCTACCGCCGTGACAGCCGTTACGAACAGACGGACTGACCGGGACGGACATGGTATGGTATCAGACGGGTGAGAGGCGGCGATGCGCCGGGTCACTCCTTCCTTCCCCGGGTGACCTGACCCTTCACCCGCTGGCCGCCGTCCACGACGATCTCCGTGCCCGTCACAAGCCCCGCCTCGTCGGACGCGAGGTAGAGGACCGCCGCGGCCACATCCTCCGGCATGACCCATTTCTTGAGGGGTATCTTGAGACGCACCTCCTCTTCGGCCGCGGCCCGGTCGGCGGATTCCTCGAAGATCGATTCCCAGAGCGGGGTGTAGGTGGCGCCGGGTGTGACGAGATTGCAGCGGATATCGTAGTCGTTCTCCGCGCAATAGAGGGCGACGGCGTTGGTGAGATAGCGGATGACGGCCTTGCTCGCCGCATAGTCGAACATGCCGGGCATGATAAGACGGGCGGAGAGGGAGCCGATGTTGACGATGGCGCCGCCCTGTTCCTTCATGGCCGCGATGCCGTGCTTGCAGCCGAGAAACGTCCCCGCGCCATTGACCGACATCACCTTCATGAACTGGTCGAGGGAGAGATGTTCGGGGTCCTGGGGCTTTTTGAACGATACACCGTTGATCCCCGCGCTGTTGACGAGAATGTCGATGCCGCCGAAATCGTCGCACACGGTGTTCATGACACGCTTCCAGTCGCCCTCGCTCGATATGTCATGCCTGATATAGCGGAATTCGTCACGGTCGGCCGGCTCGGCTATGTCGGTGATGATCACCTCCGCTCCCTCCTCGCACAAAAGGCGCGCCGATGCGGCCCCGATCCCCGATGCGCCGCCGGTTACCAGCGCCGTTTTACCCTTGACCCGATGCCCTGCCATGATGGAACCTTTCATGTGAAAACGAATGTAACCGTGTACGCCACGAATAACCGCGAATGAGTCGGGAGCATTCCCCGCAGTTCACTCCGTGACAGATTATATTTCGAACGATACACGCCGGTTTCAGCCGTGAATCACGCCTGCGGATATCTGACCGGAATGTTAAGGAAATAATCCCTCCATGCCTCCGTCCGCGTCGCCTTTCCATCGAGGACGGCGGTGATTTTTTTCATGAGACCGTCCGCGGCGTCCCCGGGTGTTTTCTGCTTTTGCGCGATGACGGCGGCATTGAAATCGATTTTGTTGCAGCGTTTCCTGAAAGCCGGGCTGCTCCCCGTGACCTTTATGACGGGCAGGATGGGCGAGGGGAAATCCGATCCCACGAGGAACGGCATGGCATTCCCGGCGCCCGCGCCAACGGTGCTGATCATCAGGTGCGCGCCCGCGGCCATGAAACCGGTCATGACATAATCGGTGATCGCCGGACCGTCCATGAACACGAGCCCGTGGCGTGTGGGGGGGACGCCATAGTCGACGACCTCGGCGATCTTCGCCGTTCCCGCCTTCACGATGGCGACCGCGGCCTTCTGTTCCAGTGTTTTGAGTCCGCCGTCGGTGTTGAACGACACCATCTCGATGTCATCGATCTTCTCCCCCGTGGCGGCGAGCAGGCGGGCCCGCTCCTCGTACATGCCTTTCAGGCGTTCCCCGTCGCCGAGACGTTCGCAGCGCCGGAAGAGCTTTTCCCCGAGACCGATATAGTCCGGTGTCTCGGTGAACATGACCGTGCCGCCCTCCCCCACGATCCTGTCGGTGACGAGACCGGTGACCAGGTTCGAGGTCACCGCGGATTCCGTGTCGGTTCCGGCGCAGTTGAGCCCGACCCTCAGGCGGTCGAGCGGGACTTCGACTCGGGTGGTGTCGAGGGCCGCTCGCGCGATACGGTATGCGTGATTCTTTCCCTTCCTCACAAGCTCCGCGCCGCTGTTCATATCCTTGATGGAGACCACCGCGAACCGTTTTCCAGCCTCCCGCGCAGGGGCGAGCATTTCGGCGGGCGGGTGATCCTCGTTGCCGGATGACACGAAGACGAATCCCGCCACATTCGGATTCAGGGTGATTCCCCCGATGAGACGCTTGAACAGTGCGCGGTCGGGGGCGTAGTTCCCCACACCGTGTTTATGGATGAGCGCGAAACAGCTTTCGAATGGCGCGGCAATCTCCTCCGACCATGGGTTGCAGCACAGGTCCCCGGATATGACGAGAACGATGTTCCGTATTCCCGGCGGACCCGACGGGCGCTTATATCCTTTGAATGTCATGTCAGTCCACCTCGTTTCTGAATCGCGAGATGATGCCTTCCGCGCCGCTTTTCACGATCCGTAGGTCCATGCCGCAGAGGATCATGGTAAATCCCTGGGTGCGGTACCGGGCCGCCTTTTCGGGATCCCCAACGATGAACATGCCGAATTTTCCCGCATCCTTCACCGCCTGGCCCACGCGCTCGATGGCGGCGCTCAGCTTCGGATGCTCGGGATCGACGGGGATTCCCATGTCCTGGCTCAGGTCGGCATATCCCACGAACAGGGCATCCACCCCCTGTGTCGACGCGATGAGGTCTGCATTGCGCACGGCTTCCTCGGATTCGATCTGGACCATGAGCATCGTCTCCCCGTTCCGCTGCTTCATGGTATCCATATCGAGGCGCTCGGTCCCCTGCAGGGAGCTGCGTGTGAATGTGGCGTATCCCCGCCGTCCGAGGGGATAATATTTCGCGGCCCGGACAGCGGCCTCTGCTTCCTCAGGGGTATCGACATGGGGGACGTTCACGATACGGGCTCCCATGTCCAGGGCCTGGCCGATGGTGTTCGCTTCGTTCCGTCTGACCCTGACGAGGGGGACGCAGCCCCTGTTCTCGAGAACGACGGCGAGCCGCTCGACATCGGCCAGAGACAGCGTCGTGTGCTCCATGTCGATCCAGACGAAATCGTATCCCGCGTGCGCCAGGATCTCCGCCACGGCGGTGTCGGCGGTCTGCATCGCCATTCCGAGCACCGTTCCGCCCTCCATGAGCCTTTTTCTGAACAGTCTGAATGTTTCCGCTCCGTTGTTCAGCATGCGGCGCCTCCGTCCACAACGATCACCTGGCCGGTTATCCACGATGCCTCGTCGCTCGAGAGAAAGGCTATGATGCAGGAAACATCCCCGGTATAGCCCGGACGGCCGAGTGGTATCTGGTTTATATATCGCTCAAGAATGTCGTCCGCCATGCGCTCGTTGAAGCCGGTGTCGCGGATGAGGCCGGGCGCGACACAGTTGACCGTGATCCCCTCCCCGGCAAAATCTCGCGCGAGACGCCGGGTCATGGCGATGATGCCGCCCTTGGACGCGGCGTAGTGGGCGTTGCACTTCACGATGCCCGAGAGGCCGCCGACGGACGATACGGTGACGATGCGGCCGTACCCGCGCTCACGCATGAGGCGAATCCCCTCGCGGCAGACGAGGAACTGGCTTTTCAGGTTCACTGTCAGCATACGGTCGAGGGCATCGACGTCGATATCGAAGAACGTGGTCCCCGCGCCCGAGATACCGGCGTTGCTGACGAGGATGTCGAGCTGACCCCATCGGTCTGTAATTTCGGCAAAGAGCGCTTTCACGTCATCTTCCCGTGAGACATCCGCCTGCGCGATGAACGCTTCGCCCCCTTCGTCCCGGACCTCCTGGGCTGTCTGCTCTGCCGTTTCCCTGTTGGTACGGTAGTGGATGCATACGTCGGC
>CAYNWJ010000250.1:0-6306 GCA_964400815.1 uncultured bacterium | reverse complement strand
AACATGTTCTCGGCCCCCGCATGGTCTCCCGACCGGAACATGTGCACCCCGAGCAGATAATAGACGTCCATGATGTCCTTATACATGGGAAACTCGAGCACAAGCCGGCTGAAAAAGCGGACGGCGCGCTCCGGCTGTTCGCTCCTGTCGCAGGCCATCCCTGCATAATAGAGAGCGTCCGCCGTATTCGCTCCACCGCCGGTTTGTACCAGGTAGTGCTCGAAACGGTCGATGGCCCCGTTCACCAGGTCCAGATGATACAGGCAGACGCCCTGCTTCATGATCGATTCACGTGCGGCGGAGGATTCTTCATAGGTTGTGATGATGTCCTCGAACGCGTTGAATGCCCGGCGGTATTCACCCTTCATGAGCTGTGCGTTGCCGGAAAGGAACAGCATGTCCGGCATGAGTGGTGAATGGGGAAACAGCTCCTCGAACTCTTCAGCCACGGCGATGCATTCATCCACATTTCCCGTATCGAGCAGGATTTTCGCATAGGCGTGCCTCACGTCGTCCGCGAAGGATGATTCGAGCCCTGCCTCGCGCGCCATGATGAGATAGTTGATCTCCTCCGCGAAACGGCCGAGGCGCTCCATGCTCATGGCAAGGATGTAATAGGCCTCGACCTTTTCCCCTCCCTCCATGGAATCGATGGCCCCGTACAGAAGTACGGCCGCGCTGTCGGGTCTTCCCGTTTCCATCAGTTCCGCGGCGCGCCCGGTGATGGGCGTCTCGGCGGATGCCGTCGTTGAGGCCGCGATGGCGAGTGCCGCCATTGCGAATAATGTGGCGTATCGGAATGTTTTCATGGTGTCGCGTCTGGGGTGTGCCCGGTTTTTTTCAGTAGACCGAACATCCGGGATCGGTGCGTGTCCTGCTTAGTAATAAACCGATGAAACAAAAATAGGTTTCAGAATACCGACTTTTTTTGATTGACAGTGTGTATGATATATAATTATCATATTTTTCAGAAAATAAGCAACAGGAAATCCATATTTCACCCAAGCATGCAGGGCGCAACCGGTTTTTCAACGGTTCGGAGTTACCGTCGAAGCGTGCATAAACGCCTTTCCGTTGTTTGAAGGGATGCCGGTATGGCAACCGAAAAAGAGGAAAGAAGCAGAGCGGAGCATCGCCAGATGCTCCTGACATTGCTGCACAAGATCCCCCTGTTCAGCGATCTGCCCACGGGGACCCTCCGCAAGGTCCTCGGCATATGTTCGAAAGTCGCCCTCAAGGAGGGGCAGGTCCTCTGCCGCAAGGGAGATCCGTCGAACGCCCTCTATATCCTGCTGGCGGGCAAGCTGGCGGTGCGGATCGACAGCAATTCACCGGTCGCGATGATCGAGCCCGTCAATTCCATCGGAGAAATGGGAGTCTTCACCGGTGAGGCACGTTCAGCGACCGTTCAGGCGGTTAAAACCTCCGCCCTTCTCGTTCTGAAAAGTTCCGAGCTGAACACGCTCATCAGGCGGGACACGGATTTCGGCGTCAAGATCATGTCGAAAATCATCAAGATCCTCGCCGAACGCATCTCCGCCGACAATGTCCGCATGCGGGAATTCCAGAATTATATCATCGACAAGGAGAACAAAGGTCCCTGACCGGTGTTCCCGCCGTTCCGTTTTTCCGTCCTCCCCGCAATGTTCATGCCGTCCTTTCCCGCCTCTCAACCCGCGGCGCCGCACCAGTCCAGCGCCGTGAAGGCATAGACCTTCGCGGTCTTGATCATCTCCTGGATCGTAACCTGCTCATTGGTGGAATGGGCGTGAACGAGCGAACCCGGCCCGAGGGTGATGACCGGCATGTCCGCCACCCGGGGGAAAAGCCTGGCGTCGCAGGAGACGGTCCATCCCCTGATCTCGTCGGAAATGCCCGCGTCTTTCGCCACACCGCGCATGCAGGTCACCAGTGGATGATCGGGAGGGATTTCATATGCGGCGTTGTGCAGCTTGTTGTAGGTGATCTCGAAATGATCGCGGAGCCACTCGTCGCCCTTCTCGGCGATCCACTGTTTCATTTCGACCTTGATGTCGTCGATGTCGCGGTTGGGAAGGAATCCGATGCCGCCCTCGACCTCGCACTTGTCAGGCACCATGCTGGGCCATTCCCCGGAGCTGATCATCCCGATGCACAGCTGGATGGGACGGTGTTTCAGGTTACGGAAATAGTGGTGATCCATGAAGTTGTCGATCAGATAGCGCTCGTATTCCTTGAGGATGTCGATGGCGTCGTTCGCTTTTTCGATCGCGGAGACGCCATTGTCGATCTCGCCCATGTGGGTGGCGACGCCGGTCGTGGTGAGCTGGAACCACAGGGCGCCGCGATTGGCGGGATTGATGACATTGTCGTTGCATTCCGCCACCACGGCCGCGTCGGCGGTATAGCCGCCGAGGAGCAGCGAAAGGGTGCCGTTTCCACCCGTCTCCTCGTCGATGACATGGTGGAGGCTCAGTTTACCCGCGGGTTTCACGCCGCAGCCCCTGAGCGCTTTCATGGCCAGATATCCGGCGACCACGCCCCCTTTGTCGTCGCAGGCGCCGCGCCCGATGATCACGTCGCCGTCCCGCCGGGGATTGTAAGCGTCCTTCCAGTCCTTGGCGGGGATCACATCCAGGTGGGCGTTCATGATCAGGCTCCGTCCTTCGCCTTCGCCGCCGTATTCGGTCACGAGATTGCCCCGGCCCTCCCATGACGGTTCCACCGTGTAATGCGTATATTCGGGATGATTCTTGATGGCGGGATCGAGCGGCACGATCTTCGGCGAGAATCCCGCTCCCTCCAGGACATCCTTCATGCACTCCACGGCGCCCATTTCCTCGCCGCAGACCGACGGGTGCTTGATGAGGTCCATGAGAACCTCCGCCGCGTGTTCCGTTTCCCGGTCGATACGGGCCGCGATATCCTTCTTCAGAGAGGCGGTATCCATGGTGTTCCTTTCTGTGGGCTTGTGCGGTTGGACAGTTTCATTATTTGAGTCGAGTATCATGTTCGGCAAGCAATCCATGATTCAGCTTTTTTTCTCTGCAAAGCCCCCATCCGTCGCTCCGCGCCACCTTCCCCCGAAGCGGGAGAAGGAAAAGCACAACGGGTCGGGCTCCCTCTCTCCCTCAAGGGGGAGAGGGCCGGGGAGAGGGGGCCGATTAACATATATGGTGCCGACTTTACTGTATAACCGGATTATTTGAAAATAACACCCCGCTGCGGCGCGGGAAAGGGAAAACATGGTTTCATCCCCGGCCGTCCGCGTCACTGCGATTCTTAGCATTCGATCACGGGGCTTTTGCGGGGACGAGGTTTTTTTCGTACATTACCCACCACGGCCGCGGGAAGGCCGAGCGACTGCGGAACCCGATCCCGGAGACATCGTCATGATCATGAGAATATTCACCGGTCCCGACCCGGCGTCCAATCTGGACGAGCTGTTACGGCATACCCCCCTGAGCAGGGGCGGCGCATGCTTCGTGGTGCCGGACAGCCGTTCCCGCAGGATGGCCGAGCATCGCATCGCCGTCGAATCGGGCGGCGGATTCGTCGGGCACCGTGTCCATACCATGGAATCGCTGGCTGAGGCGGTCGTGGCCACGCGAACGTCTCCTCCCGCCATCATCGGCGACCACGGCAAACGGGCCCTGCTCGGAGAGATTTGCCGTATCAGGATCGGCGAACGGTCGCGATGGCGGTCGATACGAACGCTGCGTGGATTCGTGACGCTCTGCGCCTCGCTGATCGAGGACATGCGCGGCGGGAACGCCGCTCTCGGCTCCTCCGTACCTGATTTCAAGGCGATTGCGGCGTCCTATGCGTCCCATCTTTCGCGAAACGGCATGACCGACCACGAGGGCATGGTGTCACTCGCTCTGCGCGACAATGCTCCCGAAAAGTTCTCCGGCCACTTCCGGGGCCCTCTGGTGATTCATGGTTTCTATGATTTCACCGGGATGCAGTTCAGGCTGATTGAACGGCTGTCGGCGTGTTTTTCACGGACGGCTGTCACGCTGCCGATCGATCACGGCCGCTCATCCCTCTTCGCCCTTTCCGGCAGGCTGCTCGAGCGCTTTCTCGCATTGGGCGGGCAGGAGACACGGGTGCCGCATCACGCCGGTGACTCGACCGTATCCGGCGTGCTCGCCGCTTTCCATGGCGGTCCCGCTCCGCCGGAAGGCGATGACGGCGAACTCGGCATCCACACATTCAGGAGTGTCGCGTCCGAGGCCGACTGGGTGGCGGGTGAGATCCGACGTCTGATCGGCTGTGGATCATGCCGGCCCGAAGACATCATGATGATTTGCCGCGGCGGCCTGTTTTTCGGCGAGCCTCTCGAGCGGGCCCTCCGGCGGCACGGTCTGCCTGTCGAAGAGGGGCTCCCACGGCTGCTTGTTTCGGCGCCGTCGGTGCGGTTCGTCCTGACAGCGCTCTCCGCATCGGTTGCGGTGCTTCACGATGAAAGCGCGGCGGAGCGTGTCCAGTCGTCATCATTTTTCGGTCACGGAGACGCCGGTCCGGAGCATTTTTTCGATCCTCCGGACGAGCGGGCGTGGAGCTGTATGTTCGCCGAGAATGACACACCCGAGGGATATGTGTCGAGCCTGCGGAGAATGATGGAACATCTGGCCATTTCATATGCGGGGAGCGGCGGGCCGCCGGATATCCGACGATTCTCCGAAGCCGCGGCCCTGGAACGGCTCGACATCCTCCTGGACGAGTTTGCCGCGATCTATACCCCGTTCCGCCGCATGATGAAACGCGCCGAGTTCGAACGGACCCTGCGTGAATTTCTGGCCGGTGTTTCGATTCCCGACAGACCATCGAACGCCGGTGTTCTGGTGGCGGATGTCAATCACGCCCGGTACACCAGCCGCGACGTCGTTTTCATGACCGGCCTCCAGGAAGGGGCGTTCCCCGCCAATGACGGGTCGCATCCCCTCCACAGCGGCAGGGCGGCCGACACGCTCAGGGAAAAACGCCGCGCCGAGGAACCGCTTCTCTTCCTGCTCTCGGCGGCCGGGGCCAAACGGCTTGTCTTGACATTCCCCGGGATCGACGACGAGCATTCGGACAACCGGATGTCACCTTTCCTCCGGGAAATTTCGGAGAGCGTGGCCGGCTGGTGTCCGCCCGAATATCATCGCCGCCTGCCCGGTTCCGATTCTGTCCACGGTTCCCCGACCGTCAGGGGGTGGCGGGAAAACATGATCAGACGCATCAGGGCTGGCGACGATGTTCATGGTCTCATTCCCGCTTTGCGCGGATGCGGAGAACATGAAGCCGGTGATGTCGAATCGGCCGTGAACGCCTGCCTGGATCGTCTCGACGGTTTCCGCGCCGATCTCGACATGCGGGGTGTTTTCGGCGCGGTGGCGCATGAATGGGGCGAAGACAGGAAATTCTCCGTGACGATGCTCGATGATTACCTGCAATGCCCCGTGTCTTTTTTCTTCAAACGCCTCATGGGGCTCGATGCCGACACGGCGGCGCCCGGCGAGATCGATCCCCTCACCCGCGGCAGCATGGTGCACGGCATTCTCAGGGACTTTTTCCAGGAGAGGGTGGACCTGACCGGATCGGCCCGTTTCGGCGCCGGCGATGTCCTGGAATGCATCGAATCCATACGCGCCATCACCGAGCGGGTTTTCACGGAAGGGATGCGGGGGATTTCAGGTGTCCATCCGGTTGTGCGGGGGGTGGAATACGACTCCCTGATTGACATGATGGAGGCATTCGTGCGCTATCAGGCGCATGCATTCGAAGAGCGTTCCGTCGAACCGGCCGGGTTCGAAGTGCCGTTCGGTTTCCCGGACGGATATGACGCCTTCGCCATCTCCGGCGGCGATTGCGTGGTTCTCCTCCGCGGCATGATAGATCGAATCGACAGGAGCGGGGATGACGGCGAAAATCTCGTGATCATCGACTACAAGACCGGCGGAATCGAGGCGAAATACAAGGATCTCATGAACGGAGCCGTTCTCCAGCTTCCCCTGTATCTGGATGCCGCCCGAAACGTCATGTTCCCCGGAGCAAAAATCGGCGGGGCCTTCTATCTGTCCCTTCGCGACATGGAAGAGGTCCGCTTCACAAACTACAACAGGCCGATGGATGAAGATCAGTGGGAGGAGGCCGTTTCAGCCGCCCGCATGAACGCCTTGTCAGCAGCTCGGGCCATCCGTTCCGGTTCTTTTCCGCTGCCGGAAAACGGCTGCGGAAGATTCTGCGCATTCAGACCCTTTTGCCGCTGGCGTACGCTCCGTGGGAACGGGGAGGAGGCCTGATGCCCATAGCCCATCTCGACACCGATCAGAAAAAAGC
>CAYNWJ010000249.1:0-6323 GCA_964400815.1 uncultured bacterium | reverse complement strand
TTTCCTCTTCCCATGCGGAATTTCGTTCGCCGGGCATTTTCTTCACCGGTTTTTCCGTGATGACCGAATAGATGGCGGGAGGCAGCGGCAGATCGTCGCTCGAGCGTATGGAACGCGAGGTCGGAGGGGTTTCCGCCTCTGTTGTGTCGGCGGCGGCCTGATTTTCAGTTTCGGCCTGGGCAAGGACCATGCGTCCAGTCACCAGCGGAGCTTCTCGATCGGGACCGCGCTCCCCGCAGCGGGCGGATTCCGGCAGCGCGGCCGCGGCACACATAAAACCAATGACAACAGCAAGATGCAGACGTGATGCAGTCATGATACTCCCGGGGCGAAATGGTGTCACGACAGGCGCACTGCCTCGTATACACGGATCAGGGGAACGTTTTGCTCGCGGGCGATACGGGCGCAGTCATCGTATTCGGGCGTGATCCGCTCACCTCCGTCGATGGATACCGCCTTGACCCGTACGGGGCCGAATTCCGTGTCAACCGTCCGCGATTCACGCGCGAGTTTCACCCGCTCCACGACGGTTTTGCGCACGCCGATGGTCGTGGTTTCCGCCAGAAGCAGGCCGGCGATGGTGTCCGCGTCGTTTTCGGTGCAGAGAACGCTCACCAGCGTGCCCGGCCGCCCTTTCTTCATCGATACGGCGGTGGTGAATACATCCAGGGCCCCGGATTCGAACAGCCGGTCCGACAGGTAGCCATAGACCTCGGGGTTCATGTCGTCTATGTTCGTCTCGACCAGAACGCACCGGTCGGTCTCGAAGGTCCCGGCGGGCTGTTCGGTGGTCCCGACAACGATGCGCAGGATGTTTGGATGGTCGTCCCAGGTTTTCGTGCCCGCGCCGTACCCGGAGCGTTCGGGGATGAGACCGTCGAGCCGTCCCCATGTTTCGGCGAGGGTGGTGACGATGGCGGCGCCGGTGGGGGTGGTGATCTCACCGTCCCATCCGGTGCGGACGGTCGGCGCGTTCTTGGTCAGCTCCACGACCGCGGGCACAGGAACCGGCATGAGGCCGTGGGCGCATTTCACCGTTCCCGTCCCCATGCGTATCGGGGCGGCGGCGACCCGGTCCACACCGAGATATTCCAGGCCGATGCAGGCGCCGACAACATCGATGATGGCGTCGACCGCTCCCACCTCGTGGAAGTGGATCTTCTCGGGAGTGGTGCCGTGCACGACCGCCTCCGCCTCTGCCAGCCGTGTGAACACCGCGACGGCGCGCTTCTTTGCCCGGTCGGGGATGCCGCTCGACTCGATGATGCCGCGTATGTGGGACAGGTGACGGTGCTCGTGGGAGTGGCCGGTCTCGACAACGATGTGGGTGGCGGCGATGCCTGAAATCTTACGGGATTCCTGGCGGAGTTTCCATCCCTCGACGCCGAGTTTTCCCAGTTCCTTCTCAAGGTGGGAGAGCGGAACGCCGCATGCGACGAGGGCGCCGAGCATCATGTCCCCGGAAACGCCGAAAATACAATCGATATATACCGTTTTCATTCGTCAGGCCTGCTGTTCGTGTAATGAAAAAAATCCCCGGAGCGTTCTCCGCGGCCGATATGTGAAATCCTTCTTGATACCATGTATCCATGCTTTGGCCGTGAGACCGGCCTCCGCCCGTTTCCTCCCGGTTTTTTGCCGCCGCCATGCCGGAGAACGCCGGGAGTCAGTCCTTCCTCCGCACCCGGTTGATGAGACTCGCCGAATAGCCGGCGCCGAACCCGTTGTCGATGTTCACCACGGTGACGCCGGAAGCGCAGGAATTGAGCATTCCCATGAGCGCGGCCAGACCGTTCAGCGAGGCCCCGTATCCCACGCTCGTGGGGCAGGCGATCACCGGGATGTCCACCAGGCCTCCCACCACGCTGGGCAGCGCCCCCTCCATGCCCGCCACGACAACGATGCAGCTCGCGGACATGATGATTTCGCGGCGCGCCAGCAGGCGGTGGATTCCCGCCACGCCGACATCGTAGAGCGTTTCGACACGGTTCGCCATCGCCCGGGCGGTGACCGCCGCCTCCTCCGCCACGGGAAGGTCGGACGTGCCCGCGGAGATGATCAGGATAAGGCCGTGGGTGATGGCGAAATCCGGCTCGGGCATGCCCACGACGAAGGTCCGAGCGTTGTCATTGCGCTCTCCCCCGGGGAAGGCGGCCTCGAGCGCGTCGAGGGTGTCCGCGGTCAGCCGCGTGGCGAGCATGGTCCGTTCGTGCCTGAGGATCTCCTCGGCGATGCGCACCGTCTGCTCCGTCGTCTTGTTCTGGCCGAAGATCACCTCGGGGAACCCCTGGCGTCTGCTCCTGTAGTGGTCCACGTTCGCGAACCCGAGATCGCCGAAATAGTAAGATTCCACGAGGCGCTCGGCGGTGTCCATGTCGATCTCGCCGGCGCACAGCTTTTCGAACGCCTGCCGTATCCTGTCATTGCTCATGATCCCACCATCGCTTCGGTCGGTGTGGTTTCCGACTGCTCATGTTCACGCGACTCCTGCTGGAATTCGCGCACGATTTGTATCACTTCGTCGCGGGTTTCCGCGTGGAAGACCCGTGTTCTGAATTCCGCACCGTTCCGCGCACCCTTCGAATACCAGCCGAAGAACTTCCGCATGTTGAGCACGGCGAACCGTTCGCTCACCTCGGCGGTGAGGGTGTCGAGCTGTTCCAGGGCGAGATCGAGACGCTCGACCGTCCCGGGGGGCGGCGAAACCACTTCCCCCGCCAGGAATTCGCCGACACGCCTGAATATCCATGGATCGCCCATTGCCCTGCGCCCGATCATGACCGCGTCCGCGCCGGTCCCGTCGAGCATGCGCCGGGCGTCTTCGGGCTCGGTGATGTCGCCGGAGCCGACGACCGATATATCCACCGCCTCACGCACATCGGCGATGACCCGCCAGTCGGCCGTTCCGGAAAACCCCTGCGTTTTCGTCCGGGGGTGCACGATGATCCCCGCGGCCCCGGCGTCGCGGCACGCCCGAGCGGCCTCGACGGCATTGACCGATTGAGAGTCCCACCCGGCGCGGATCTTCACCGTGACCGGCACATCCGACACCGAAACAACCGCGGCGGTGATCTCGGCGAGACGGGGAAGGTCCCGCATGAGTGCCGAGCCCGCGCCCCGTGTCACGACCTTCTTCACCGGACAGCCGGCGTTGATGTCGATGAAATCCGGCCTGCGTTCGATGGCGATCGACGCCGCCTCGCGCATCATCGACGGGTCCGAGCCGAAGAGCTGGAAGCCGATGGGCCGCTCCGATTCGTGGAAATCGAGCAGCAGCGCCGTCTTTTTCGAGCCGCCGTGATGCACCAGACCGTCGGAAGACACCATCTCGGTCATGACCGGTGCCGCGCCCATTCGCGCGCACATCCTCCTGAACACCGAGGCGGTCACCCCGGCCAATGGTGCGAGCGCCGCGCGCTCACGCGTGAAAATCGATTCGATACGACTCATGACTGCCGGTATCTCTCCCGTCCGCTCATGTTTCAGGGCTCTCCACGATCACGCCTTCGAGATCGTATTCGCCGCCGCCGGTGATCCGCACGCGCACGAAAGCCGCCTTTTCTTCAACGCTTCCCGCCGCCGTGAGGTTTCCGTCGATTTCAGGTGCATCCATGAAGGTCCTGCCGGTGACGGCGCCGGAGTCGGGATCGCGTTCATCGACGATCATCTCGAACTCGCTGCCGACGAGTGAGTTGTGAAACTCCTTGGAAATGAGCGCCTGGGCTTCCATGACCGCGGCGGCGCGCTCTTCGGCGATGGGCCGCGGCGGAGCATCGTCGAAGGAGAAGGCCCGCGTCCCCTCCTCGGGAGAATAGGGGAACACGCCGAGCCGCTGGAAACGCGTCCGTTCCACGAAGTCCAGGAGCTTTTTGAAATCGTCCTCCGTCTCGCCCGGAAAGCCGGTCATGAGGGTCGTCCTGAGAGCGAGGCCTTCGATGCGCCCCCTGAGCCTGCCGATCAGGCGTTCGATGGCCTCCGCCGTCACGCGCCGTCCCATGCGCTCGAGCACGGGATCGGAAACGTGCTGAAGCGGCATGTCCAGATAGGGGACCACCCGTTCGAGTGACGCCATGGCCCCGATCATCGCATCGTCGATGTGTGCCGGATGGGCATAGAGGATGCGTATCCATCGCACATCCTCCAGGACATCGAGCCGTTCCAGCAGCGAAGCCAGCGACACGCCCGGCAGGTCGGCGCCGTAATGCGCCGTATCCTGCGCTATGAGAATCAGTTCCCGCGCACCCAGCGCTGTAAGGTCACGGGCGTCCGCTTCCACGCGGTCCGGCGGTATGCTTTCGAAGGGACCCCGGATCGACGGGATGGCGCAGTAGGCGCAGCGGTTGTCGCAGCCTTCGGCGATCTTGAGATACGCGGTATGCGGCGGTCCCATGACCACCCGCGCTCCCGCACGTTCTTCCGGCGGCCCGCCCGTCAGCAGATCGAGACAGAGTCCGGGTATGCGCGCCCGGTCCGCGAGCCCCACGACCGCGTCGGCCTCGGTCAGTTCACGTTCCAGTTCGTCCCGGTAGCGCTGGGCCAGGCATCCGGCCACCACCAGCGCCCTGAGCGGTCCGGTCGTTTTCAATTCCGCGACCGAGAGGATGGTCTCGATGGATTCCTCGCGGGCGCTTTCGATGAAGCCGCAGGTGTTCACCACGATCACCTCGGCCTCCTCCTCGGGAACGATCTCGAACCCGAGGGAGACCAGGCCGCCGACGATGCCCTCCGAGTCCACCTGGTTCATGGGACAGCCCAGGGTGACCAGGGCCGCTTTCGGCGCAGCGCCGCTGCTCTTCCGTCCGCCGTCCATCAGCGACCGTCAGCCCTTCCTCGTGACGCCGAGCACGTCGCCGATCTTCTTCATGGCGCAGAAATCACCGCACATGGTGCAGAGCTTCTCGTCATGCGGCGGGCTCTGGGATCGCACTTTCCGGGCGTTCTCCGGGTCGATGTTCAGTTCGTACATCGTCTCCCAGTCGAGGTTTTTGCGCGCCTCGCTCATGCGGTCGTCCCAATCCCGCGCTCCTGGAACGCCACGGGCGATGTCGGCGGCGTGGGCTGCGATGCGCGAGGCGATGACCCCCCGCTTCACATCCTCGGCGACCGGCAGGCAGAGATGCTCGCTCGGCGTGACATAGCAGAGGAAGTCCGCGCCGCTCATGCCGGCCAGCGCCCCGCCGATGGCGGAGGTGATGTGATCGTATCCCGCCGCCACATCGGTCACCAGCGGACCCAGAACATAGAAAGGAGCGTTCCCGCACAGGCTCTTCATGATCTTCATGTTCGTCTCGACCTGATGAAGCGGAATGTGCCCCGGTCCCTCGACCATGGACATCACGCCGGCCTCACGGGCGCGCTCGACCAGTTCGCCCAGGACGATCAGCTCGCCGATCTGTGCGCGGTCGGTGGCGTCGGCCAGGCAGCCCGGCCTGAGACCGTCCCCCAGGGACAGCACCGCGTCGTATTTGCCCGTAATCTCGAGCAGGCGGTCATAGTCGGCATAGAGGGGGTTCTCGGCTTCGTTGAACAGCATCCACTCCACCATGAAGGCTCCGCCCCGTGACACCACGTCGGTGAGGCGGCCCTGTTGGCGCAGACGTTCCACAACGGCGCGCGTGACCCCGCAGTGGACGGTTATGAAATCCACGCCGGCCGCGAGCTGGTCCTCGATGATGCGGAACAGGTCGTCCGCCTTCATCCGCACCATGCCGTTCCTGTTACGGGCGGCCCATACGCCGGCTTCGTATATGGGGACCGTCCCCACAGGCACCGTGACCTCGGCGAGGATGGCCTCGCGTGTTTTGGCGATGTCGCCGCCGGTGGAGAGGTCCATGATGGTGTCCGCGCCGTGCTTCACCGCGATACGGGCCTTTTCGATTTCCTCATCGATGGACGATGCGTCCGATGAGGTGCCGATGTTGGCGTTGATCTTGATCCTGAGCCCACCGCCGATGGCTGAGGGTGGGATGGTTCTGACGGCGCTGTTGAGGAGGGTGATCTCTCCGCAGGCGACGCCGTCCCTGATGCGTTCGGGCGTTGTATGCTCGTCCCGCGCGACCGATACGAATTCGTCGTCGATCGACCCCGCGCGGGCGTGTTCCATGCGTGACATTATTGTACTCACCCCTTTCGTCGTTACGGGAATGCTAACCTTATAATTTACCATGTTCCATCCGGATTTCCAAGGAGAAACGGGGCGCTGACAGTCCCCCGTTTTCCGGCACAAACTTATATTTCGAGGTTTTCAGTTTCTGAACCGGGATTTTCAGGATTACGGGATGAACCACGATTGGAATCCTGTCAATCCTTTCATCCCATTAATC
>CAYNWJ010000248.1:0-6326 GCA_964400815.1 uncultured bacterium | reverse complement strand
CGATATGATCCAGATTATCGAGACGGGCGGGAAAAGCCGTATTCAGGACCTGGAGCGCCGGGTCATCGAGGGTGAATACGACTCCTGCGTCCTGATCGAGAGCGGTGTTGTGGAAGGCGGCGGCAGCATCCTGTATTTTAACGGCATGGCGGGCGACAGTGATTTGACCGCGCTGGTCCGGGAACTTGTCCGCGAGGCCGTTCGCAGGGCCCGATACAGGGACCGGGGCCTTCCTCCGGAAGATATGAACAGCCTGATGAGGGATGTCGATTTCGAGATCATCGACGTATCTCTTCCCTTCGAGGGTTCTCAAGGCCACCTGACGGGCATGTTCCTTCCGGCGGCGATCCTGGTGTTCATGTTCGTTGGAATCGTCGTGGTGGGATCGGGTCTCATGACCAATGTCGTCGAGCTCAAGACATCGAGGGTGGTCGAGGTGCTCCTCGCAGCCATCACTCCCGCGCAGCTGATGACCGGACAGATACTGGGATTCGCCGGGGTGGGGCTTACCATTACCGGTCTCTACATCTTCACGGCGATTGTGACGGCCTATCGTCAGGGCATCGGTTTCCTGGTCCGGCCCGAGCTCGTCATGTATTTTTTCCTGTTTTACATTCCGGGATTTCTGTTATACGCATCATTCATTTCGGCGATGGGCTCCCTGTGCTCGTCGCTACCGGACTCCCGGAAAGTCACTGCCTCCATAACATTCGCCATGATGCTGCCCTTTCTTTTCATGATAATGATCCTTCAGGACCCGCATGGTCCCCTGACCATGGTCCTCTCGTTTCTGCCCCCGCTCACAGCCCCGGTGATGATGATCCGGCTCTTTCCCGGAAATGGCGTTCCTCCCTATCAGGTGTATGCCACACTTGCGCTTCTGTCCATTTCGGCATTTATTTCCATGGCGCTAGCCGCCGGAATCTTCAGGAAAGGAATGCTCATGTATGGCGAACGGGCGGGAATTCGAAGAATAACCAAGCTCTTTTGAATCCGGGCATCCGGTTCAGCAAGCAACGCATTTCAATGGTATGGCACAAGCATTTATCAGAGCCGACCATCAATTATATAACCCCTTCGCCGCTGTCGTGGCACCTCCCTTGACAGGAAAGGCGGGCACGGTTGACACAGTCGGCGCACGGGTCCCCCCGTGTGGGGGACGAGAACGAATCCGGAGAGTGTATCATGACGAATAGAAACGTGCTTGTTTGACTGGATAACCAAGCTCTTTTGAAACGTGTATTCCCTAATTGCGCATGTACAGCCGATTCAGCCGTTTACCCCGGTGGAAAGGAGCAATCATGAAGTTGTTTGGACGGACCGCCGTACCGATGGTTTTGATGTTATTGCTGTCATGGGATTCCGGCCCCGCGTATGCACAGGACACGGTTCCGGTTGAAACCGTATCCTGCGACGCCGGACGCATGAATGCTTTTCTGGAACGCGAGGCGGGGCGGTTGAGCCGGGAGGCCTGGAGCATGATCGACACACCGGAGAAGCTCGCCCGTGAACGGGAGCGTCTCCAGAAGGAATATCTCTTCATGCTCGGCCTCGATCCCATGCCCGAAAAGACCCCGCTGGAGGCGGTTCATGTCCGGACGATTGAGCGTGACGAATACACCGTGGAGGTCATCCATTATCAGAGCGTCCCCCGCTTTTATGTCACTGCCAATCTCTACAAGCCCAAGGGAGACGGCGGTCCCTTTCCCGCCGTCGTCTGGGGACCGGGGCATTCGGGCCATCCCGACGGGGCGAAGGCGCTCAGGCAGAACTACGCCATTCCCTGGGTCCGCAACGGCTATATCTGCATGATTATCGATCCCATCCAGGTGGCGGAGGTGTTCGGCGTGCATCGCGGCACCCATTCCTGGGACCAGTATCACTGGTACTCCCGGGGCTATTCCCCGATCTCCATCGAGGTGTGGAACGCCATCCGGGGCCTCGATTATCTCCTCGACCGGCCCGATGTGGACGGTGACAGGATCGTCATCAACGGTGTTTCCGGCGGCGGACATCTGAGCTGGATGGCGGGGGCGGCCGACGATCGTTTCACCGTGGTGGAGCCCGTCGCGGGTACGGCGGATGTACAGGCCCATGTGCAGCTCGATCTCCAGAGCGGACACTGCGACTGCGCCTATTTCATCAACTGCTTCCGCCATGACTGGACGACCCTCGCCGGTCTCATCCACCCGCGACCGCTGTTTCTGCTCGGCACGACCGGTGACGGGCTCTATCCCCCCGAAGCCTATCACCGCGTGTACGAACGGGTCAGCCGCCTGTACGATCTCGCGGGCGCGCCGGACAGGACCGCCCTTTTCGAAATGGAAGGCCGGCACGGATATTTCGGGGAACAGCGCGAACGGGCCGTCGAATGGAGCGACCGCTGGCTGAAGGGGCGGGAGACCGATGTCGAGGAGCGCCCTTTCGAGGAGATACCCGGCGAACAGCTCGCTGCCTTCAACGGGGATTTCCCCGATGACGCCATCAATGACCGTATACAGCACCTCTTCATTCCCGCCGCGACATTCGGCGAATTCGACAGCAGGCGCGCCTGGGAACGCCGTAAACGCGATGTCATGCGGAGCCTTGATGAGGTGGTGTTCCGCACCATGCCTGAAGTGCGTCTTCCGCGTGTTCTTTCCGGTGACGAGAGCCGGTCGTTCATCGTCGAGACCGAGCCCGGCATCCATGTGGGCATGAGCGCCTATATTCCGCGCTCATCCGCGGACAGACGGCCCGCCGCGGTATACATCGCCTCGCCGGGAGAGACGGTCGCCAGCATCTGGAATTTCCTCCGCACCTATCCCATCGCCGCCGATTCGACCGTGCGCTATCTGGTCTATCCCCGGGGCACAGGCTCGACCGTGTGGAACGAAATCGAGAAACGACGGTTCGAGCGCTGTTCTATGCTGCTCGGCAGAACAGTCGATGAAATGCGGCTCTACGATGTGCTCTGCGCCGTGGAGTATGCAAAAAAGCAGCCGTGGTTCGACGGTGAGAATCTCACCGTGATCGGAAAGGGTCCCCAGGCCGTGCTCGCCGTGTACGCCGCCATTCTCGACGATCGTGTTTCGCGCGTGATCCTGCATTCACCTACCCTGAGCCACCGGACGGGCCCGACGTTTTTGAATGTCCTCCGCCATCTCGACGTTCCCCAGGCGGTGGCAATGCTCGCTCCCCGGGAGGCCGCATTCCTCACATGGGAGAAGGAACACTTTGATTTCGCCGAAAACATCTATAGATTATATGAAGCGGAAACGGCGTTCAGGAGCGCGGCGACCGTCACCCAGGTCCTGAACGGCCGATGATACTCATGGGAGGTATTCGATGAAACGCGCGTGTTGCATTATGCTTGCTATCTTTTTCGTGTCAAGCGCGGCTTTCGCCGAGCGGGTGGTCACCACATGGGAGCATGACGCCCTGTCGGTGTATGACAACGGTTTCATGCACATGCTCATGAAGGACGGGGACAGGGGTGTTACGCTTTTCGACATGGAGCTCATCCAGAATGACGCCCCCGGAGCGGGAACGAGCGAAAAGGGCATCCACTACGACATCATCTGGGGAGACATCCGGGGCAGGAAGGTCCTCGATCTCGAAGACACCCGCGCGCACAAAGCGTTCGTGGTGTTCTGGGTCTACCGTCAGGGAAAAGGCCCCCTCGAATTCGCCGTGAACGGCAATGAATTCACCGTGGAGAACTGGAGCGACACCGGCGTCCGGGAAACATACCGATGGGCGGAGTTCCCGGTGGACTGGCTGAAGCGCGGGGAGAACACCATCGAGTTCTCGTCGCCGCAGTCAACCTCGGAAGAGGACGGCTGGCAGATATACCTCGCCCGCGCGGACGAGTTCGAGGCCGGCGGCGGGGACCCGGCGCATGTCGGGGAAACCTCGTTCAAATCAGCGGACGGCGGTGAGACATGGAGGGAGAGCCCCTTCGGCCCGATGGGACAGACACGCGCCGAGTATACCATGCGCCTGAGTTTCGACAGGTTCGTTCCCACAGGCTGGCTGGCGACACCCGTCATCGATCTGTGGAAGGGCGATTCCGACGAATTCATCGTCCGCCAGCATCTGATCCGCAAGCTCGAGGCAGTCATGGAATCGCGGGTCCCCTCCGGAACCACCGTGGAATACTACTGGCGCAAGGGAAGCGACCCGAGCCCCTTCTCCGACACCTGGGGACCGTATGAGCTCATCGGCAGCGGTGAATCCGCCTCTCTAGAGCTGCCAGGGGATGCGGTCAACCGCCGATACATCCAGCTCCGCATGGTACTGAACACCACCAATCCGCTGGTGAGCCCCATGATTGAATCGGTCAGTGTCCGCGCCGAGCTTGAGGAACCGTTCCCCGTTCCCCGCCACAAGAACATCGTGGTTTTGGATGTCGACAACGACCCCATCCGCTATTCCTCCGTGGACTGGGAATGGGAGCCCTGGGACCGTCCGGAATTCGCCGAGCTCAAGGCCCGCGAGAACCTCGAACACGTCCTCGATGGCAGCCTGTCGCAGTTCGACTCCCAGGTGCGCCTGCTCGACTATGCCACCAAGCGCTGGCGCTGGGTGAGCCCCATCCCCGAGTATCCCGGCTGGGACGCCCTTTCCATCGCCGACCGTATCGACAACCTCGGCGGAGGTGGCATGTGCATCCAGTTCAATCTCTTTCTCGGCGGACTGTGCATCGCCTACGGGTGGCAGACACGGCTGGTGAATATCGTCGGCCACGAGGTTTGCGAGGTCTGGAACGACGAGTTCGGCAAGTGGATTTATCTCGACGCCAGCCTGGTCAACCACTATTCCTACGACCCGGAAACGGCCGAACCCCTCAACATGCTCGAAATGCACCATCTCTTCACCGACTACTACTTCCCGGATGACACAATCGACTGGATGAAGGACTTCACGGGAACGCAGAAATACGTTCCCGGCGAACAGCCGGTGCGCCGCGCATCCCTGGACCCGCCGCCGAATGTGAGCCACAACGGTTTCACCCACGCGGCCTTCCTCAGGATGATGCCGAGGAACAACTATTTCGAGAAGCCCACGCCGCGGCCCCTGACCCACGGCAGCTCGTGGTGGCCCTGGGACGGCTACATCAACTGGTACGACGAGAAATCCCCGCCCAAGCGACAGTATACCTATCACACCGACCGCCCCCGCGACATGTATCCCGACCTGAACAGGGTGCATGTTGACGCCACGCAGGGGTACGGCAACGACCGGCTGTTCCTCCGTTTCGAGACATATACGCCCAATTTCAGCCATTTCGAGGTGGATCAGAACGACCGGGGCTGGACGAAGATCGACGCCGACCACTGGACCTGGTTCCTCGCCGCGGGACGCAACACCCTCCGTGTCCGGGCGGTAAGCAAGCTCGGCGTGGGCGGAAAACCCTCCGTCATCGTCCTCAATCACGCCAACAACCCCGTGGGCGAGTTCCGGCGTGAGGAATGGGGGGAGAAGCGGTAGCCGAAATTCCGTACATTTTTACACCAGACAAGGAGACGCATGAAAACGCTGCATAGAAATGATGCGAAAACTTTTCCCAACCCCCATGGAATCGAAACGAGGAAACTATACGACTCCGAGCATGCGATTGTCGTTCACATCATGTTGAATCCCGGGGAATCGCTCAAGCGGCACATCACGCCCGTCGATGTTTTCTTCTATGTTCTCGAGGGAACAGGCCTAGTTGAAATCGGGGATGAAAAGCGGGAGGTGGAGGCCGATACCATTATCGACAGCCCCGCGAAAATTCCCCATTGCTGGTATAACGAAAGTGACGGGATTCTTCGTGTTCTCGTGGTGAAAGTGCCGCGTCCGACGGAATCGACGAAAATACTGTAGGGCCGCCAACGGTCAATCGGGGGAGGACGCATGGACCGCCAGCATTGCTGGACATTTTCCTTGTGTTTGATCTGCCTGCTCATGGGTTGCCCCATATGTGAAGCCGAAGAGGACTATTCCCGCTGGGAGGAGGCCGTTTCCACCTTCGAGGCGGCCGACCGGGAAGCCATGCCGGAGCCCGGCGGCGTTCTTTTCACCGGAAGCTCCAGCATACGCATGTGGAAGACCCTGGCGGAGGACATGGCCCCGCTGCCGGTCGTCAACCGCGGATTCGGCGGTTCCCAGGTCGACGATGTGACGCATTTCGCCGACCGCATCGTCCTGCCGTACCGGCCCTCGATCATCGTCCTCTATGCCGGGGACAACGATGTCGCGGCCGGAAAGTCCCCGGAGCGGGTGCTCGCCGATTTCAAACGTTTCGTCGGGACCGTCCGCGACGGGCTGCCCGACACACGCATCTATTTCCTTTCCATCAA
>CAYNWJ010000247.1:0-6346 GCA_964400815.1 uncultured bacterium | reverse complement strand
TGATGGTGTTGTTGGGCGAATTGACCAGTTCCTTGAGCATTTCGATACGGTACCAGCGGATGTAGTTCGCGGTCAGGCCCTCGGCGATGATCTGGTTCGCCTCCTTGATACCCATGGCCTCCACCTTGCGGCGGTCTGCTTCCAGTTCCTCGCGCCGGAGCACGAACTCCATCTTCTGCGCCTCCTGGTCCGCCTTGAGCTTGTCCTCGATGGCCTGGGTCACGGTGTCGGGGAGCCTGATGCTCCTGAGCAGGACCTTTTCCAGGATCACGCCGCGTTCGTCGAGGGAGCGCTGGAGATTTTCGAAAAGTGTGCTGGCGAGAACTTCGCGGCTTTCCGTATAGAGGGCGCTTGCATTGTACAGGACGCTCACATCGCGGGCCGCGCTTCTGAAGGAGGGCATGATCACGATGCTTTCGAATTCGGCTCCGATGGTCTTGAAGATTTCCGAAGCGGCGTCCGGTTTGATGCGATAGAGGATCGAGACGTCCAGATCGACCTGGAGCCCCTCCTTCGAGGGAACGTTCATGGTCTCCTGCATGTCCCGGGTCTTGATCGAAAAGATGTGCATGTTCACGAGGGGATTGACCAGGTTGATGCCGGCGGGAAGCTCCCGGTCATATACCCTGCCGAACATGTCGATCACGCCCACCTCGCCGGGACCGACGATACGCACGCCGCTTCCGATGATCATGGCGATCGAGGCGGCGATGGCGATATTGCCGACGACGGAAACCTGGCCTGCCTGCCGGTTGCCCCTGCGTTTTGCGGCATAGCCGGAGATGGAAAGAACGACACCGACAACCAGGACGAGAATACCGAAAATGAACATGACTGCCTCCGATATTTCCATGTTTTTTCGTTTGTTCCGAAACGCTCAGTATATAATACCGGTCAGAATGAAAAATAATCAATCTATTTTTACGGGAACCCCGTGGATTCACAGAAGGACGGCGTACCCAACACATTTCCGCGAAACCAATGAAGGTGACAAACGTCTATAACAACAGGAAATATGTGGCTTTGAAGTCGGGATTGATGTATATTCCAAGCTGAAAAATTGCAGCATGTTATACAGATATCACCCATGTGTGCCGAAATGGCTTTTCGCAAAGCGCCGTGAAAATGGCATTCGGGATTGTGACGGAGCTTACATCACAAGCGCACAAAACGTGGTATGTTACATGATATTACCACTATTTCAACGGACTGACCCATGACGATCAAATCGGTTTTGATGGCGGGAACGATCGCCCTTGCGTTTCTTCTCCCGCTTGGATTGGCATACGCCGAACCGGAAGCGGAAGAAGGATTTGCCAAGTGCGGAACACCCGAACTGCTCAGGATGTTGTCCACGGGACGCGCGAAACCCGCGCTCAGACCCGAACGCCATGTGTCCGCTGTTTCCGGCGAGGGGCACTTCCGCGTGCATTACGACACCCTCGGCTATCATGCGCCCGACATGACTGACACCAACGGTGACGGCGTGCCCGATTATGTGCAGGCGGCCCTGGATTATCTTGAACACGCCCTCGACCACGAAGTGAACACGCTCGGTTATATCGAGCCTCTTTCGGATAACGGCGCGGGCGGCGGCGACGAACTGGATGTCTACATCAGGGAATACGGCGGCGGGGGGTACGGCATCACGGAGCCCTGGGAGATCGTCGACGGCAAAGCGTCGTCATTCATAACCATCGACAACAACTACATCGAGTCCCAGTATGCGTCACACGGTCTCGAGGGCCTCAAGGTGTCTACCGCCCACGAGCTCTTCCACGCCATACAATTCGCCTATGTGACCGATTTCAGCCTGTCCTGGTGGATGGAGCAGTCGGCGGTCTGGATGGAGGAGCAGGTGTGGAACGATGTGAACGATTATCTCGCCTATCTCCGTTTTTTCTTTTATGATACGGCGAAAAACAAGACACCGCTCACCACCAGTTACGGGAACTTCATGTATGGCGCCACCCTCTGGCCCATGTACCTCTCCAAGCGGTTCGGTGTTGAAACCATCCGCCTGACATGGGAGCACCTCGCCGCCGCGGACAATCCGTCCATACTCACCTTCGACGAGGTGCTTCCGGACGGTGTCGCGCGGGCCTACAACGAGTTCGGCGTCTGGAACTATTTCACGGACGGCCGCGCCAACACCGTGGATTTCCACACCGAAAGCAACCGTTTCGGCTATATGACGCCCATCGACTGGAAATCGAATTTCAGCCCCGACTCGCAGAGTTATGCGTCCAACATTTTCACGAACCGGTATATCGAGATACGCTTCGTGGGGGGGCATGGCGAACACGACGCCCTCGCGCTCGACATCGCTCCCGATGACGGCGCCACGTTCACAAGCTCACTCGTCTGGTATCAGGATCCCCATGACTACCGTATCGTGGATATCGAGGACGGCGCGGAATACTATCCCATGATGCGGGGATGGGACAAGGCGGTGCTCGTGGTGTCGTGCACGAACTCCTCGGGCTCGGATCACGGATTCACGTACAACGCGGAACTGCTGACCGGCGTCACCGCGGAACAGGACGCCCCCGTGGCTTTCGACCCCGGCGCACCGTACCCGAATCCCTTCAATCCCTCCACCTCCATCCCGATCACCCTTGAACGGCCGGGGCATGTCACGGTCAGGGTGTTCAATGCCAATGGACAGGAGATTGCCGTACTCGCGGACGAGGAGTTCTCCGCTGGCGAAACCCTCCTCGTCTGGAAACCGGAGCGCGATATGGCGGCGGGCGTATATTTCATCAGCGTGGACGCGCCGGACGGCTCCGTGGTGAAAAAGGCGGCATTCGTAAAGTGATCACAGGACCGGCATTTCACCGGAAAGAAAAGATAATATGACCATGAAACAGTCACTGATCGCGGCAGCAGCCCTGATTCTCATCGGAAGCACGGGGCATGCCGGAGCGGAAACCGCTGAAACCCACGAGAGCGTGGCCGAACGCTTTATCACGCGCGAAGAGGTTGTGAAAAGCGGCACCCCCGATGTGGTGAAGATGCTCCTCGACGAGTCCCCATCCGGCTTCGCCTTCAAGAAAGCCTTCTCGGAAGCGGTCCGCCCGGAGCGGGACGCCTTCGCGGATTCGCCCAAGGGACGTTTCAGGGTGCACTATGACATCGAGGGACGGCACGCGCCCGACATGACGGACATGGATGCGAACGGCGTACCCGATTATGTCGATTCCACCCTCGTCTATCTGGACATGGCCTGGCAGGCGCTGGTGGTTGATCTCGGGTACGGCGCCCCGTCCTTCGACGGCACACGCGGCGGGGCCGAGGGCGACGGACTGGACCAGCTCAACCTGGTTGACTGCTATCTTACGGAACTCTCCCCCCAGAGCATGTACGGTGTCAGTTATCCCGACGACAACGACGGATCATCGACATCATACATGAGCATCGACAATGATTTCACGGAACCCGTCTATCCCACCAAGGGCTGCGACGCGCTGAAGATAACCACGGTCCACGAGTTCTTCCACATCATACACTATACCTATTACGGCGGATTCGACTCGGTGTGGTGGATGGAGCAGACGGCGGTGTGGTCCGAGGATTACCTGTGGGACGGGGTGAACGATTATCTGAACTATCTCGGTTTTCTCTTCTCCGAGCGGAACACGCCACTCGACTCGACCAACGGCAATTTCATGTACGGCGCCGCGCTCTTCGCGTTCCACATCGCGAATAAATACGGCACCACCATGCTCCGCTCCATCTGGTCGGAGATGCGCGACAACCGTAACGGAAGAATAGAGAACATGAACCAGGTCATTCCCGGCGGTCTCGGGCAGGCGGTCGCCGAGCTGGGGGTATGGATGTATTTTACCGGTTTTCGCGCCAATTCCACCGATTTCTTCCACGACGCGGACATCATCAGGAACCTCGTCGTGCCTGAACACACATCCACTCTCGCAACCACGGCGGATTCGCTCGAATTGCGGAAGTACACGTTCAAATATGTGGACATCGAGCCGGAGGAAGGACTCTCCCACGGCGACTCGCTGTACTTCGACTTCCGGACGCCAGACGGTGGTTCGTGGGAATACCGTCTCATCCTCTATTCCACTCCCGACAACTATCTCGTGATGCCCTTGTCCGGGCAGCAGCCCTCCGCGGGGATTCCCCGTCCCTTCGAAAAAGCCGTGCTCGTGGCGGCCAATGTATCACAGCGTGACAGATACTACACCCTCGCGTACACCATCGACCATATCACCTCGAAGGGCGTCGAAAAGGAACCCGGACCGGTCCCCTTCGTACTGGAACAGAATTTCCCGAATCCCTTCAACGGCGCCACGACCATCCCGTTCACCGTCGGGGAGGCCGGACATGTCAGACTCACCGTCCATGACATACGGGGCGCCCGCGTGGCCACCCTCGTGGACCGGACGATGCAGGCGGGATATCATGAAGCGCCGTTCACCGTACCCGGCTCCGGGAGCGGAATGTATTACGCCGTTCTCGAATCGGACGGCCTTCGCCTCACGCGGAAGATGCTTTACCTGAAATAGCCGTACCACCGCCCCACGGAGACAGACGTGACAGCCCTCTTGCTCTTCATGCTCATCTTTTTATCAGCGCCGGCAGCCACCGCGGCCGGACCTGATTCGCCGGCATCCGACGCCGCCGTTCTCGGAAAGCTGTATGTGGAATCCGGCGCCGAAATGCTCGCCGAGGCTGAATGCGTGACAGACCGTGCGGTGCTGTTCGAAACAGCGGGATTCATCCGCCCGTCGGGATCTGCGCGGCTGGACATGGAAGCCCGTATCACCGCCATGGGGGGTCGTATCGCGGACGATGCGGCATCCGCCGATGTGACGGTACGGCTGTCCATCCTGGACGCCCGTGTCGTCATCGAGGAAAGCGGGGATGCATGGAAGAGGACGTGCGCACTGACCATCCGCCTCACCTGCACCGGAAGCTGGGACGAACTGGTCTACACGGGCAGGCGTGAGCCCGTTGCCGTTGACATGATCGGGAGGAAGGACCTTTCGCGCACGGACGACGCACGCGATTTCGCCCACGGCGCCGTGCGGACGGTCATCAGGGACAAGGGCTTGGGATTCAAGATCGCCTCATTCGCCCTCATCACAGGTGTAATAGCCTTCTTCGCCTTCAGGTAGGAAAGCAGACCGCTCCTCAATCAACCGTCATCTCCGCACCGGCCATGACGACCACCGGAACATCGACACTGTCGTCGTCAAGAAGCGCGTGCACCAGGGAAGGTTTCATCGAACGGTATTTGAGGGTCGCCCGTACATCGAGCTCCCCTTCTGCGGGACGCGGAAGAGTATAGACGGTATCGACCCATCCCTTCGGGGGGACTCTGCGGTCAGTAAGCATGAGCGCCGCCTCGGTGACATTGATCGTGGGATTGCCGTCGGGATCACCGAACACGGTCGTAAAGACGCTGGTTTCCGGCGTCAACTCGCCATCTTCCCCGATACCGCCCGATGAATAGACATTCCCGCCCGAAGCGCCGGTGACTTCGACCTCCAACCACATTTCCCTGAACTCGGTGACGCCGGTGGGAAGCATGTGACCGGCGCCCTCGTTCCTGACCCGTACGGTGAAGGCGGACAGTCCTCCGTCAATCTCGACCACATCGCGTATTTCCACGACCGCCGCGTGCTTGAGACGCTCCTCGGCGAGAACGGCCATTTCCGACCGTCCGAGGAGGCGGGGAAGCAGCGTGTTTCCACCGGCGACATAATGGCGGTAGATATGGGGACGTTCGGGTCCCATGTCACTGGACGCGCCGGGATAATCCGGCCGTTCGGTCATGCCCGTTGCCGGATTTCCCGGTGTCTGCCGCATGTGGCAGTCCTGGCAGACGACCACGTCCGCGGCATCCAGGGAATTATAGGGGCTGTGATACCACTCGTCATAGGTCCCCTCGAGCTCCGTCATGTACCAGAGATGGGTGACATTGTGACAGCTTCCGCAGAATTCCGCGCTCCGGTGGATTTCCGAGTATTCCGCATCGTGGTACATGGGAACGGCATCATCCCGTGGGCCGCGCTTCGTCCCCGGATCGTCCTCCCCCCTGCCGGGTTCGGCGTTGAAGGTGGCGTTTCTGACCATGACGATCTCATCCACGCTGTGGCAGAGATCGCATGAAATCGCCTGGGATGTCATATTGTCCACGGCGCTGTAATCCCCCGAAGAGCCCTTCACCTGTCCGGACCGGGCGGCGACGGGATTGTGGCAGGTCACGCAGTGCTCGGCGTCCTCCTTCTCGCCGGCATGTTCCGCGGTGCCCGCAAAGAGCTTCGAAGCCGCCCTGAAAAGGGGATCGTCGAAGGCAAGATTATGGACGGTCCCCTCC
>CAYNWJ010000246.1:0-6359 GCA_964400815.1 uncultured bacterium | reverse complement strand
GGGCTTTGCAGTGAACTGCTGAATCATGCATTGCTTACTAAACTTGATACCCGGATTTTTCAATCTTCATACAGAACCTTCTGGCCTTCAAAACGTTCAATGAGTACATTGAAGCGGAACACGTGACATTCACCCGAACAGGGGAACATACAATGAAACGGCGAGAATTTCTGTCAGGATCCGCCGCGGGGCTTGCGGGCCTTGGCGCGGCGGCGTGTTCCGGCCCGGTGCAGCGGCTTTCGCGGCACGAGGGGCCGGGCTTCGACGTGCACCCCTTTGTGCGCTCCCATCCCGAGGCGGTGTTCATCGCCCGGACGAACGTGGGGCGGTTCACCGATGAGGAGGGGATGCGCTCGGCGGGCCGCGACATCGGGCGGGAGCTGATCGTGCGGGTGCCGCGAAACGGCTATCCCGATACGGCGCGGATCACGGTCAAGCCCAACTGGACCGCCTCGGGCAAGGCGATCCCTGAGAACCTGGGCATCAACACCGATCCGTGGTTCGTCGAGGGCTTCCTGCAGGAGATGAAGAAGACGGGGCCGCAGAAGTATTACCTCCGCGAGAGCGCCAGCCCGCAGAACTGGGAGGCGAAGGGCTGGACGGCGATGGCGGAGCGGAACGGTTTCGACCTCCGGGACCTGTCCTCGAAGGACTACTGGGAGCTGGACCGCGGGGACGTGCATTTCGTGGACGTGCCGGACGGCGTGGTGTTCAGGCGGGTGGGCTATCAGGCGCCCGTCAATGAGCCGGACACCTTCATGGTCAACATCGCCAAGTGGAAGGCCCACGGCATGGGCATCACCGCCGCGGTGAAGAACCTCCAGGGCGCCAACGCCAAGGACTTCCACAAGTTCTGCAGCCCCACGAACGAGCTGGGCGAGTTCCGGCACCGCGAGGGACAGCGGTACAACAAGTTCTTCCACCGGAGCTTCGAGGACCATGTCAGGGAGCTCCACGCCCGCCACATGAAGGAGGGCTATCCCCGCTGGGACCGTCCCGAGCCCGGCGGCGGCCTGTGGATGGAGCAGTGGGTTCAGCGTACCCTGGACAATGTGAGCGTGACCCCCACCCACATCAACGTCGTCGAGGGCGTGTACAGCCGCGACGGCAACGGGTTCACGCTCGGGCCCCACGAGAAGCGCGGCGACACCAATGTCAGCGCCATGGACTATATGAGCAACATCGTCATCTTCGGCATCGATCCCTTCCGCACGGACATCGTGTCCCACTGGCTGGCCGGGCACGAGCCGGGGAACTTCGGGCTCTTCCACATCGCCATCGAGCGCGGCATGTCCGATGTGCTCGATCCCTTCGAAATCCCCGTCTACGAGTGGAAGGACGGCAAGGCGGAGCTTGTGAAACTCGACGATTTCGAGCGCACGCCGCTGGTGACCTACTATCTCCAGCGGGATTACAAGGGCCAGGACGAGCAGCGCTATCACCTGTGCGACGAGCCCTTCGACTATTCCGCCTGGAAGCGGGGCGCGAAGGTGTCCGACTGTACGCCCTCCATCAGGGAACTGGGACGCGACCGCCGCGGCAGGACCGTGGTCGAGCTTTCACTTCCGAACAAGGACGATGTCACCGTGGAGGTGCGCAACAGCCGCGGCGAGCTGGTCTGGAGGCTGATCGCCGACGATCTCGAGCCGGGCGCGCACCAGGTGGTCTGGGACAATTTCGACGCCCCCGGCCTGTACGGGTATTATGTCAGGGGCATGGGATGGGACGCCGAGGCCCGGACGGCGACCTTCGGCTGAAACATCCTTCCTGTCGTGCGTCACGAAAAAGCCCCGCAGCGATGACGGGGCTTTTTCATGATCGATCGTGGCGCGGGCTGAAAGAGCGCGGCTACTCGCGGAACTCGGCGATCTCGGTCCAGGTGTCCACATGGGAGCCGCCCTGGAGGAGGGTGTCGTTCACGCTCACCCGCTGGACGATGTAGCGTTTTCCGTCCTCGCCGTCGTACCCGTATCCCGACTGGTGAATGACGAAATACGATCCCGCGGCCTTTCCGATGTACATGCTGATGTGGCCGCGGTGCCCCACGAGGGTGACGCCCGGCTGGCAGCCGTCGATGATGCCGTACTTGACCTCCCGCGCGGTATCCCGGGAAAAGGCGTGGCAGCGGTCGGCGAAATGGAGCTCGTGGGTGGTCCAGCGGGGCATGATGAAGCCGAATGTGCGATAGACGGAGCGCATGGTCCCGCAGCAGTCGCGCTCGTTGAATGAGTCCGCCCAGCCATAGGGACGGTAGTTGAGGCGGAAAACGGTTTCGAGGACGTTGCGGCGGGTGAAAGACTGGTATCCTTCGCTCACGGGGGCGTCGCTGCGGATGAAACCCTCGACGAAACGCAGGGAACCATCGTAATCGCGGAAGGGCTCGAGCACGGTATACATCCCTTGGTCCGTCGCCGTCACCGGCAGCTTTTCACCGAGATAGAAATCGGTCATGTGTGACGACATTGATCTGTCGCCGTACACAGGAACCGTGTGATCTATCGAGACGATAAACGGTTCCTTGTCAATATATTGGCGTATCTCTTCCGGGGAACCATAAGCGACATTCTCCGATTTGAACCATCCGAGAGACAGCTCTGTCGCGCAATAGAGCCAGTCACCCTCGGGAGATGAATGCAGAACGGCGACAGCCGTCCCCATGTCCACAGCCGTCGCCTGGAACACGTCGAGACGTCCGCCCTTCCTGTTCCAGCCGGGATATTCCGTGGGAAACACACGGCTCAGGGAATGCCGGACGAGGATGCCGTACCGCGGCCTCACGGTTTCGGGAATTGAGGCCGGGGCGGTTTTCGCGATCAGGTCGTCCTTCATGGCGTCGTCGAACTCCAGCTGGCGGCGGTCCCAGAATTTCCCGTCGCGGAGATAGCGTTCGGCCCTGTCGAACCGCGCCCGCAGGCTGTCGCCGGATATGGGGGTCATCTCCAGCGGATCGGCCACACGGAACCGTATGCCGATCACGTCCTTGCGCTCCACGATGTCGGCGATCGAATAGGGGTCGCCGTTGATGTCCGTGGTTTCGAGGGGGCGGACGGCGTTGGCGCGGTTCAGCCGGTCGATGCCGGCGGGGGACATCATGACCTCGTCGGGGTCGCCGTCGAGCCGTTCGATCCAGAAATCCGCCTTCTGCATCCCGGCGGTGGCGGGTGCGATGAGACGTGGTGCGGAATACTCCTCGTCCTGGGCGCTGGCGCTCAGGGCCGTAACGGCGAGGGCCGAGGCCATGAGCATGGGTATGATCGCTGTTCTGCAAAGCGGGGGCATGATGTTCTCCTGCGGGAAAGGTTACGTTTCATGGAAGGAAACAAGGTAGCGTTCTCCTCCATGCCCGGCAAGTATTTTCTCCAGCGGCCGTGTCCCGGCGGCACACGCGTGAGATTAGAAACAGGGAGACAAGCAGACCCCTCCAGCTTCTTTCGGGGCCACCTCCGCTTTCGAGAGGGGATAATAATACTCCGGCAGTCCATGTGTCCCCCATCAAAAGGGGGGACCGTCCGGAACGGACGAGGGGGGTCTTTTTGCAGGGACTTTGAGGTTGACCACTCCAGTTCCCGCAGTACAACGTCTCCCCTTCTGGGGCGGACGTCTAATAATAAATAACGGAGGTTCGCCACACACTGTTGCAGCTTGACACGGAGGCAAAATATCGGAATATTGCATGGGTGCCGGCCGTCGCGAAGATTGCAAAGAACGCTTCACCGCGGAAAAGTACGGAGATGAATATACGATCGAAATACCGAAAGAGAGGAAAACCATGAAGAAACAGCCGTTGGCCGCAGTATCCCTGCTTCTCCTTCTTGCCCTGTTGACGGGCGTCTTCGTCGCCGCGCAGGAGCAGGAGAAGAAACCGCGCCACGCACCGAATGCCCTTCCCGGAGTGGAACAGCGCATGCTCTCCGCCGACTACTGGATAGGGCTCCACGACGACGCCGACGAGGTGATCATGACGCCGGCCGAAATCGAGGACTATAACGAGATGATACGCACCATGCCCGGCGGGGGGAATTCCCTCGAGGGGCCCGAATGGAATCCCATCAATGTGCTGTCGCTTCCCGCGCGCGCCGATGCGGCACAGGTGCGCCGGAGGCTCGCGAGCAACCGTGACAAGCTCATCGACCCCGATCCGCTGTACGGGAAATCCGACTTCTATGACGGAAGGCTCGCCACCTGGAGCGACGACATGAAGCGTACGCTCGAGGAGAAGATGAACCTTGACGGGCTTCCGCCGGTCATCGAGCGTCAATTCGGCGTCACCGTGCGCCGCACGGATGTCCGCCTCTATCCCACCCATGTCCCGGGATACAGCGACAATTCCATCATGCTCGACCGCTTCCAGACCACGGACCTGTGCGGATGCCAGCCGGTTGCGGTCCTCCACAGATCGAAGGACGGCGATTTTCTCTTCGTGGAAAGCCCCTGGGCATTCGGCTGGGTTGACGCCAACGACATCGCCCTCGCCGGTCGCGGGGAGGTGCGCGAGATCGCCGGCGCCGGGGATTTCATCATGGGCGCCGCGGACCGCGTTCCGGTCTATGGCGACGCGGGTCATGAGAACTTCGCCCGGTGGCTGTACTTCTCGGGCAGGATGCCCCTCGTTTCGTCAGGTGCGACCGGATACACCGTACGGATGCCGGTGCGCACACCGGGAGGATCGCTGGGCGTCGTCAACGGCTACATCACCTCCGACGCCGATGTGCACCGGGGATACTTCGCCTACACCAAGGCCAATGTTCTCCGCCGGTTCTTCAAGCTTCTGAACACGCCCTACGGGTGGCACGGCCAGGACGAGAAACGGGACTGCGTGGGGACGCTGCGTGTGCTGTTCCAGTGCTTCGGGATCGAAACGGGACGGAGCGTGCGGGACGCCTCCGAGAACATCATCACCGTCGACAAGTCCCTCTCCCGCGAGGAGAAACTGGCGAAGGCGAAACAGATCGAGGGGATCATCACGGTGGCCTCGAATCCCGGTCACGCCACGCTGTTCCTGGGGCAGGCGCATAACGGCATGGTCTATTTCATGCATCAGGCGGGCTGGGGATACAAGGACGAGGACGGCGCCCATCTCTATGTGAACCGTGTGTCGCTGAATCCCGGCGACCACCGCTGGTTCAGCATCGAAGCGCCCACGAAATACGCCGTGATCAGGCCGAAACGCTGACCGTGTCCCCGGCGCCCCGGCCTGCACCGGGCGGAGGTCACATGCGCCGGTGACGGATGATCGAGGCGAGGAGCCAGAATCCCAGAATGCCGGCGATCACGAAACCGCCCAGGCCGATGACCGGGATCTCGTTCCATCGCGGCGGGATGTTCGAGAGGACGATGAGGGACGATCCGATGATGAGCGAGGCGAGAACGATGGAGAATGAGATGCGGTTGCTGATCTGATCGTGTGTTTCGAGCATGGGATCGAGGCCCTTGTGCTCGAATTCGATCCTGAGATTTCCGTTCCTGGCCTTCCTGATGAGCGTGCGCAGCTCGCCGGGAAGCTCCCGGAAGAGGTGGGCGAGTTCGGCGCCGGACGCTATGGCTTCCCCGGCGGCGTGTTTCGGACTCAAGCGGTTCATCCTGACTTGGCGGATGAACGGTTCGGCGTGCTCCACGATCTGGAAACCGGGGTCCAGCTCGCGGCCCAGGCTGTCCATGGTGCTCAGAGACATGAGCATCTGGAAGTGATGGGGCTTGAGAGAGAGGCGGTGCCGCCGGAACATCTCGAGAAGCTGCCCGAAAAGCCTTCCGATGTCGATGTCAGAAAGCTCCAGGTCCAGATATTCGTCCGCGATCATTCCCACATCCGCCCTGAGCTCGCGCATATCGGGCTCCTCGTGATAGAGCATGAAGGTGAGGAGCGCCCGGGCGGCCTTCTCCTCGTCACGTCTGATGACATGCATGATCAGGTCGGTCAGGTCCTGCTGCTCCTGACGGCTGATACGCCCCATCGCCCCGAAGTCGAGATACCCGATGACATTGCCCGGCATGATGATGATATTGCCGGGGTGCGGGTCCGCGTGGAAGAAGCCGTGGACGAAGACCTGTTTGAGGACGAGCTTCGCTCCCCGGCGTGCGATCTCCGGGGGATCATATCCATCGTCGCGCAGCTTTTCGATGTTCGAGGCCTTGACTCCCTCGAGATATTCCATCACGAGGATACGGCGTGACGACAGGTCGCGCATGACCCGGGGTATGCGAACGGTGTCGTCGTCGTGGAACAGGCGGCCGAACCGTTCGATGCTCGATGCCTCCACGGTGTAGTCGATCTCGCGTTCCATCCGACGGGCGAACCGCCGCACGATTTCCGCGGGCTGTTCCACGCCGAGGTCCACGAGCCGCCTCTCGTTCATCTTCAC
>CAYNWJ010000245.1:0-6364 GCA_964400815.1 uncultured bacterium | reverse complement strand
GTGATAATGCACACGTGATCGGGGGCGAAGGACTGGCAGAGCAGGCAGGAATAGAACGTGTCCACCGACTCGTCGGTCATGGCCGCGAGCCGTTTGTCCCGGCCGGCATAGACCTCACGGGCGGTTTCGAGGCGTTTTTCCGCCTCATCGGCATCGGTGATGAGCACGACACGAACCTTGTCCACCAGCGCCGGATAGTCGTTGAGCAGGCGGGCGTGTATGATTTCGCCGTAATGCCGGAGACGCAGGTCCCGCGAATAGGCATTCTTCGATATGCGGGTCCAGACGATGTCGCGCTGCCCCATGTGCCAGATACCTTCGGCGCCGTTGAGCAGGTGATGGATCTGACGTTCGAGAATGGGCTCGAAATCGTCCTGCATCTTCCGTCCCGCCACCTCGACCCAGATGCCGATGGGAAGGACCGTCCCCTCCTCAACCTCGTCCACATCGGGACCGATGATCTCGATCTCACCGTCGGTGATGTCATCCAGCCCCACGCTTGTGACGAACTCGAATCCGACCGCCTTCTATCCGCCGAATTCAACCCGGGTGTCGTTCTTGCGAATGCGCTCGCCCTCGAACGCCGGCCCATAGGGTACGGGAATGGGCACTTCCGCAATCGTAATTTTGCAGCCGCGGACCTCGAGGGCGCGCTCCACCATATTCTCGTGCGGAACCCGCGACACCACATGTTCGTAGGTACAGATTCCGGTTGGAAGGATCTCGGGTATGTCGGTATCGGCGATGATCGGAAAGCCGTAATTGATGGCCCCCGCACCCACGGCGTACTTTTCGGGTGTCACCTCGCCGAATGTCAGCACGAAAGCAAACACGCGGTCCTTGTTGTACCTGAGCATCGCCTTATGATCGCCGGGTTTCACGCCTCCGAATGAGAGCGCCACACGGCTGGCGAATCCGAGGGCGTATATGAGCGAGGAGACATCGGAACCGAACGGCACCAGGCGTGTGTCCCAGCCCAGCTGCACGCCCGCGCTGTCAAGCTGTGCGGCGAAGGTTTCGCCGCCTGCTCCCCCGCCCATGAACACATAGAGATTCTTCTGCTGGAGCTCACGTGCGATTGAGACCGCAGTATCGACATCTGGTGCTGCGCCGGTGATTGCCGCGAATCCCGGAGCGGTGCCGTCGACGAATTCGATGCCGCGCTCACGCATGATGACGTCCCCTGCAGCGCCGAGCCAGATACCGTCACGCGGATCGGGGCCCGTGATGTATTTGACCGCTTCGATGATCTCGCAGGCGAACAATGCCGCGACTCCCGCATCGAGAGTATTGCCCAGATAGGGAAGCCATGCATTCTCGCCCGGACGCTCGGGAAGAAGGGTCTTGGCATGGGTCAGTATTCTTCGGGCGTCCTTGAAATTTTCGACCCGCCGACCGGTGAAAGCATAAATGACCGGCAGGGAATAGGCGGTATCCGGGAGCCCGAGCGTGTCAGTGTCATTACGGGACTCGAGGGCGGCGTCAAGGGCCTTCTCGGCGCGGGTAACCCACGATACGGCTCCGTCTATTGCATTTGTGCAGATGAGTTTAGACATGGATATGCCTCCTGTCCTCCATGTCCCACAGCTTGCGTTCGGCCTTGCGGTCGATGCCGAGGCCTGCGCGGGCGTTGTCGATGATTTCGATGATGGTTTCAGCGGCTTTCGCGGGATCGGGAGCATCATGGAAGGACGCTCCGAAGTGTTCGCGGGCCGTGTCTCTCAGGAAATCTCCCACGTTCTCCGAACCGGCGACGCGGAAAGGATGACCGAGCACCACATCCACGCCGGACGCGACGAAATACATGGCAATCGACACGGCCTTCTCGCTCATCCATTCGGGAGCGACGCCCACTGCGGGCAGCGATCCAATATCGTCTCCCAGTCCGCCTTCCTTGACGATCTCGGTGGCCGCCTCGAGGATGCGCGAGCAGTCGACGCAGCTTCCCATGTGGAGCACCGGAGGCATGCCCACGGCCTCGCAGACCTCGCGCAGACCGTCACCGGCATGTTCCAGCGCCTCCTCTGGTGTCAGCGCACCCGCCTTTCCGGATGCTATGGCCGCGCACCCCGTCTTGATGACCAGGATATTGTTTTTCACGAGTTCCCGTGTCAGCGGATTGATGTACGATTCCACGGTCACTTTCGGATTGGTGCAGCCGACGATGCCGGCGACGCCGCGGATGCGTCCCTCGATGATGGCGTCGTTCAGGGGCCGGAAGGTCGCCCGGTATGTTCCGCCGAGCATGCGCCTGATCGCCTCGACGCTGAATCCCGCCACCACGTTTCTGGAACCGTCGGGAATGGATACCTTTTCCGGGTCACGGCGGGACCAGGCCTCGATGGCGCGTCTGACGAGCCGTTTGGCCGATTCGAGGGGCGCGCGTTCGTCGAGCGGCATGTGGGTGGCGCCCCGGGTCTTCGCAATGGGGCTGGTCGTCACGATCTCCGTATGATAGGCGGCGGCCACTTCGGGCAGGCTGGGCATGCAGCATTGCACATCGACCACCATCATTTCAACCGCGCCGGTTACGATGGCCAGTTCCTGCTGGAGAAAATTCCCGGCCACGGGGATGCCGTGCCGCATGAGGATCTCGTTTGCCGTACAGCATATCCCGGCGAGGGTGACACCCTCGGCGCCCGCCTTTTCGGCCTCTGCCCGGATGTCGGGATCGCGGACGGCGATGGCGAGCAGCTCGGACAATTCAGGCTCGTGACCGTGCACCACGATGTTGACGGTATCTTCGCGGAGAACGCCGAGATTCGCTTTCGCGCGGACGGGCGAAGGGGTGCCGAACAGAATGTCGGAGACCATCGTGGCGACACGTGATCCTCCCCAGCCGTCGGAGAGCGCCGTGCTGAAGGCGTGCATCAAAAGATGCTCGTAGTCGTGATCGACTCCCATGTGGGTGCGGTGGAGGGCCTCGACGATGGTCCTGTCGACACCGTTCGGCTCGACTCCGCTTTCACGCCAGACCATGCGCCGGCGGTCCGGAGCGAAGGAAAGGGCATGGGGCGGCTCATCCTGTGCCGTGAATTCCTCCATCAGGCGTGCGGCAAGCTCGGCGGCGACAGCAGGCGTCTCCCTGTCTTCGCAGACGATACCGTACGCTGAGGCGACCCGCTCCAGGGCCTGCTCGTCCTTGATGACGAAATCCCCCTCCTCTTCGGAAGCCGCGCGCTTGAGCAGGTGCACCAGGTGCCGGCCATGGTCAGAATGCGCCGCCGCACCGGCCGCCGCCTCGCGGAGAAGGTTTCGGGCGACGATGGTGTCGGCGTCCGCTCCGCAGACACCGCGCGGGGATTTTGCGGTGATTCGGCATGGTCCCATGTAGCAGATACGGCAGCACACGCCGTCCGTGCCGAATTTGCATTGACGCGCCTGGGCTTCCATCCGCGTGAAACAGGTGTCCACGGAGTCACGCTCGGCCTTTTCGAGAAGTTCGTTTGTAGATGGATCGTTCTGCTTGTCGTATTTCATTCACACTCCATTGGTTGTTTTCATGGTATACAGCACGCTGATTCATAAAAAGCAGCGGCGAGGGAATCACGATCGTTCCGGTTCGCAGACGTCCACCGTACTTTCGAGAAAACGGTCCACGGCGGCGGCGGCGGGGTTGTCATCAGCCAAGAGCAGCGGGTCCCCCCGCTCAGCCAGTTCAGCGATCCCGGCGTCTTCCGGCACCATCACCAGGTGATCGGCGCCGATCCGTTCCGCGGTCCGTTCCATCTCATCGGACACCGTGCCGGTACGATTGCGGTTCACCACCATTGCCATCTCGCGCCAGGAGACCTCCATCTCCCGCGCCAGCGACGCCAGCCGTTCCACCGTCCGCACTCCCTGCGCCGAGGGATCGGTGACCAGAAGCAGCATATCGACATCCCGGACGATACGCCTGGACAGATTTTCAAGTCCCGCCTCGTTGTCTATCACCACGAAGGGATAGGCGTTCGACAGTTTTTCGAGGACCGCCTTGAGCACATTGTTTGCATAACAGTAACATCCGGGGCCTTCGGACCTGCCCATGGCAATGAGGTCGAAGTCCTCCGCCTCCACGAGGCTTTCGGCGATCTTCAGTTCGAGCAGTTCATGCTTTGCCATGCCGCCCTTCATGCCCTGTCCGGCGATGATGCGGGCATCCTCACGCGCTCCGCCAACGGTATTGACAGCCTCGACACCGAGCGCGCGATCGAGACAGGTATTGGGATCGGCGTCAACCGCCAGCACGGGGCTGCACCCCAGGACATTGAGCCGGTTCACCAGTATGGCCGAAAGGGACGTCTTCCCCGTTCCTCCCTTGCCGGTTACCGCGATTCGATAACTCATGGACTTCCCTCCAGCGCCGTCATGATATTCCCAAATGCTTCCAAAAGCTCCTCGTCGTCCGTGTCGAGCACCGAGTGTCCGGCCCTGTCGCTCTGGCGCATCGCGGCCGAAAAGGGGATGCTTCCCAGCCATTCCGCATCGGGAAGCGATTCCCTGAGATAGCGTTCATCATCCGGGCCCGTGATCTTGCTGCCCACGCAGGCTGTCCGGGGAAGCGCCAGGTCCCGGCACATGTCGAGGATACGGCGGGTGCTTTCCACCGAACTGCGGCCCGGTTCGGTCGCCACGAGCATGATGTCCACTCCCCTGGCGGTCGCCCGTCCAAGGTGCTCGATTCCCGCCTCCATGTCCAGCACAAGTGTTTCTCCCCGGACAATGACAAGATCGGTGACGAGAGACCGAAGCAGCACATTCTCCGGACAGGCGCACCCCTGCCCCGCAATCGACGATCCACCCAGCACCAGGAGCGATACACCGTTGTACTCGAGCGCATAGGTGTCGGCGATGTCGGAAACCTCGGGATTGAGGCGGAACATCTGGCCGAACGTCCCTGCCTTCGCCCCGGTTCGCTCCTCGACGAGCTTCCTCTGCTCCGCGAGGGGCGTCAGGGCGGCGATGAGATCGTCCGGTATTCCGAGAGCACCTGCGAGATTTGCGTCGGGATCGGCATCCACGGCCAGAACACGATCCCCGCGTCGTGCGAGAAGCAGGCTCAGGGCCGCGGCGAGGGTTGTCTTGCCCACGCCGCCCTTGCCGGAAACAGCGATTTTCACGCGCCACCCCCATATGATTGCCGAAGACGTTCCGAAACGTATGCCGCAGCGGGAAACACAAGCCTGGCGTCATCGGGGTCCATCGAACCGGTCCCACAGGAGGGCGTGACGATGCAGTGATCTCTGATGTCCCCGATATCGATGCCCTTGGAAGCAAGCAGGCGCATGTGGTCCTCGAGGCGCGAGATCAACATGTCGGGCGTTACGGTGCGGATGTCTTCGGATGTGGGAACGATTCCCCAGGCAAGCATGCCATCCCGTTCGAAGAGCGATTTCACGTCCTCCGGATACATGGCGATGGTATCCCCATACTGATACGCGTCGAAATTCACGATGTCGGCGCCGCTCTCGATGGGAATGCTCCATTCGGTGTTTCCGCAGCAGTGGATACCCGCAAGGGCCCCCTCGGCGTGAATGGCTTCGATCACCTCCGCCAGCGCGGCGACCACATCTTCCCTGCTCACGGAGACATATGTGGAGCTGCCGAAAGCGGAGAGGATCGGCTCGTCGAGAAAGCACACCACCCGTCCGGCGTATGGTGCGAATGTTCTGATCTGCCAGCGGCATTTCATGGCGAGCGCCTTTATCACGATGTCGCGGAATTCCTCGTTGTAAAAGATGGAGCGCTTCTTTTCATCGACGATGGTGAGCGAAAAACTGCACGGACCGGTGCTCTGGACCTTGACAAACGGCGGGCGGGAATCTCCGCCTTTCAGACGCTCCAGGAACGCCCACAATCCCGAAGCGAAATCGGGCGACATGGCGAATGAAGAGTAATCGGCGTCACCATCGACCGGCTCGATGGCTTCCAGATAACGGGTATAGAATTCGGCGATCTCTTCCGAATAGTCTCCGGTGGTATCGAAATAGAGACGTTCACGCTCACGGTCGATCACAGCCCGCGGTATTCCCCCTGAATACTGGATTTCCATCTGTTCGTTCAGGCCCAGTCTGGGAAGCTGGGGCCAGAACGGGCATTCGGGCGCGGCCTCAAAGACGATATCGATCGCCTCGTTCACATCGGTAAACGGCATGCTGCCGATACCGGTTGCCAGAAAAGGCGGCATATGTGCCATACTACTCTCCTTATAAGTTTATCCGGTTATCCAGTTAAGTAAGCACTGACTGGAAAACATGCTTTATTAGCTTTTCAATGGCGCGAATGAGAATGAATTGGTGCTGAATGCCGTGATGCACGGAGTATTTTTTAACCCCCCTCGGCCTGTCGGCCGTATCCCCCCTGAAATAGGGGGGACCATGTGCTT
>CAYNWJ010000244.1:0-6389 GCA_964400815.1 uncultured bacterium | reverse complement strand
GTGACGGCTGGTATCACGGGCCGGCGGTGAACGATCACGTATATTCGAGCGCCGCAGTCAGCGCCGACATGGCGATGGTCGTGGACGGGCCGGAAAAGGCCACGATCAGGGTGGCGGTACGCATGAACGTGCCGAAGGAATTCGATTTCGAACGCATGGAACGCAGCGGCGGCACAACCCCACTGCGGATCGTATCGGACATCACACTGCGGCGGGGCGTCCACAGTGTCGAGGTTGAGACCGTCGTGGAAAACACTGTCAGCGATCACCGCGTGCGGGTGCTTTTCCCGACCGGGCTCTCCGGTGAAACGTTTCTGAGCGATGCCGCCTTCGATGTGGTGGAGCGGCGCATCAGCCTCCCGGACGACAACGACACCCGCCGTGAAATTGATGTGGAGACCCGGCCGCAGCAGACATGGACGGCAATCGGGGACGGGACCCACGGTCTCGCCGTCGTGAGCCGTGGTCAGCCGGAATGCACGGTCTGCGACACTCCTGACCGCCCCATCGCACTGACGCTCTTCCGTGGATTCCGCCGCGCGCTTTTCGCCGACGAGGCGCCGGACGGCCAGGAGGCGGGACGGCTCCGGTTCCGTTATCGCATCGTGCCGTTCCAGGGCGAAACACCCGTGGCGGATCTGTTTCACCTCGGAAACCGTATGAACGGCAATGTCCGCTCCGTCTGTCTTGTGGCGGGAAGGGACGCCAATGTGGCGGAGAATGAGGGCCTGCCGCCTGCGCATTCATTTCTCGCGCTTGAAGGCCGGGCGGTGATAACCTCCGTGACGGACCGGGACGGTCGTCTCGCGGTCCGCCTTTTCAATCCGCGCGCAACAACCGAAACGGTTGTGCTGTCGAGGCCGGGGCTCGCGAGTGCGGCATGCGTCACGCTCGACGGACGGGACGACGCCGCGACAACCGTCGTGCGTGTTGCGGACGGATCAGCGGAACTGCTCGTCCCGCCGAAACGCATCGCAACGATTCTATTGAACTGTCAATGAACCTTTTCCCACGGGAGCGATGTGGATGAAAACGATTCGAATGGTACAGGTCTTTCTTTGCGCCGCGGCCGCCGTGATCCCGGCGATGTCGCCCGGAAATGTTCATGCCGGTGACAACGGGAGAGAGGCCGTCCGTGTCATGACCTTCAACATCCGCTATGACAATCCCGGCGATGGCGACGACGCCTGGCCTCATCGCAAAGATATGGCGGCGAGCATGATACGATTTCACGACACCGATGTGGCGGGTGTTCAGGAGGCGCTGAGGGGGCAGCTCGACGATCTGGCGTCGCGGCTGCCGGAGTATGCGTGGTTCGGCGTGGGGCGTGACGACGGGAGAGACGCCGGCGAATTCTCGGCGATTTTCTACCGGACCGATCGCCTGGAACTCCTCGATGAATCGACATTCTGGCTTTCGGAGACGCCGGAGAAGCCCGGAATGGGCTGGGACGCCGCCTGCAACCGTGTCGTGACCCGGGGAAAATTCCGCGACCGCGCCACGGGGGCAGTATTCTTCCACTTCAACACCCATTTCGACCACCGTGGCGAAACCGCCCGCCGTGAAAGCGCCCGGCTCCTCGTCCGCCGTATCGAAGCTGTGGCGGGTGACGTTCCGGTTGTGGTGACCGGTGATTTCAACGCCCGTCCCGGCAGCGAGCCCATCGCGATCATTACCGGCGACGGCACAAACACCGCCCTCCGTCTCGTCGACAGCGCGGAGATATCGGAGTATCCACACCATGGCCCCACCGGTACCTTCTCCGGTTTCAGGGAGCAGCCGAAACCCGGCGACGGGCCCATCGATTATGTCTTCGTCAAGAACGATGTGAAGGTCGTCCGCCACGGCACCCTGTCGGACACTTTCGACGGGCGTTTCCCCTCCGATCACCTGCCGGTTCTTGCGGAAGTGGTGGTCGGCGCGGTCCGATAAAACCGTTTCCCGGGGATCCGCATCTTCCAAAATTCAGCGGCATTCCATGATCAGGTCCCGGCTTCGTCACGGGCTTGTGCGAAGGCCGCCACCGCATGCTCGATCTGTTCCTCCGTGTGGGCGGCGGAAATCTGGACCCGTATGCGCGCCTTTCCCTTCGGGACCACCGGATAGCTGAAGGCGATGACGTATATCCCCCTGTCGAGCATGTATTCGGCCGTTGCAACAGCGGGACGGGCGTCACCGAACATGACGGGCACGATTGGGTGGGAGCCTTCGGGGATGCTGAATCCCTCCTCCAGCATGCGGTCCCTGAACAGGCGGGTGTTGCGGCGAAGGCGGGCGAGCAGTTGGGGAGTTGACTCGATGAGCTCAAGGGCCCGGAGCGTCGTCGCCGCGATGGTGGGGCTGAGGGTGTTCGAAAAGAGGTACGGGCGGGATTTCTGGCGCAGGAGGTCCGCGATCGGCTTACGGGTGGCGGTGAATCCGCCCGAAGCGCCGCCGAGGGCCTTGCCGAACGTGCTCGTGATGATGTCGATCCTGCCCATGACCCCGCTCGCCTCGTGGGTGCCGCGCCCCGTATCGCCGATGAACCCCGTCGCGTGGGAATCGTCCACCATCACCAGGGCGTCGTGCTTTTCCGCGAGATCGCATATGCCCGCCAGATCGGCCACGATACCGTCCATGCTGAACACGCCGTCGGTCGCTATGAGCCTGATGCGGGCGTCCTTCGCCTCTTCGAGACGGCGTTCGAGACCGTTCATGTCGTTGTTTTTGTAGATCAGGCGGCGGGCCTTGCACAGGCGTACGCCGTCGATGATGGACGCGTGGTTGAGTTCGTCGCTGATGACGGCGTCTTCAGCGGTGAGAATGGTCTCGAAGAGGCCGCCGTTCGCATCGAAACATGACGAATAGAGGACGGTGTCCTCCATGCCGAGAAATGACGACACCCGCCGCTCGAGTTCCTTGTGCAGGTCGAGTGTGCCGCAGATGAAGCGGACTGAACTCAGGCCGAAGCCATAGCGGTCAAGCGATTCGACGGCCGCACGGACCAGTTCGGGATGATCGGCCAGCCCGAGGTAGTTGTTGGCGCAGAAATTCAGCACCTCACGGCCGTCCGCGAGCCGGACAACTGAATTTTGCGGCGAAACGAGCACCCGTTCGTCCTTGTATGTCCCCGCCCCGCGAATGTCCGCGAGCATGGATTCGAAAATGTCTCCGGCGCCTGGCATATCCGTTCCTTTCATGATTACAGCGGTTTCTTCAGTTTCCATCCTGCGGGAGAGGGGGCGGTGGATTTCCCGATCCCGGTTCACTCCACAGTACCAATCTATACGCTTACGCCGCCGGTCAGGTCAAGCACAACCTTCACCGCCCCGCCGTTCCTGAGGAGTTCGAACCCCCGTTCGAACTCCTCGAAAGGCAGAACATGGGTGATGAGCCTGTCCACATCGTCGCCGTGCCTGAGCATGAAATTCTGGCTTTGGAACCAGGTGTCGAACATCCGCCGGCCGTTCACCGCCCGTATGGTGATGCCCTTGAAGACGATGTCCTTCGCCCAGTCGATCGTTATACCGGCGGGGGGAATACCGAGAACGCTCGCGCATCCGCCGTTCCTGAGAAGGCCGAATCCCTGCCTGATCGCCGAGGGGTTGCCGGACATTTCCAGAAGCACTTCGGGCCCCAGGCCGCCGGTCAGGTCGTGAATCGCCTCTTCCAAGAGCGGATCGGCGGGGTCGAACGCATGATCTGCGCCCGATTCGAGCGCCAGTCCACGCTTGTATTCGTTCGGCTCTATGGCGTATATGGAGGAAGCCCCGAGTGAGCGGGCGATCGCGATGGCGAAGAGGCCGATGGCGCCGGCCCCGGTGACCAGCACGGAGCGTCCCGCCACCGGTTCGACCGTGACCGTGTGCATGGCGTTCCCCACGGGATCGAACACCGCCGCCTGACGGTCGGGGATGTCGTCGTGCACGGGCCAGAGATTGACTGCGGGGATGACGAGATATTCGGCGAAACACCCGTCGCGGTCCACGCCGATGATCTCGACATCGCGGCAGATATGGGCGCGGCCGGTCCGGCAGAACTCGCAGCGCCCGCAGGTGATATGCCCCTCGGCGCTCACCCTGAGTCCCGGCTTTACATGGCGGACCGCGGCGCCCGTTTCGACCACGTCGCCCACGAGTTCGTGACCGGTGATGAGCGGCGGATGCAGGCGGTTGGCGCTCCATTCGTCCCAGGAATGGATATGGACGTCGGTGCCGCAGATTCCGGCCGCGCGTATCTTCACCAGCACGTCTTCATCACCGGCCTCCGGCACGGGAACATCGGCGAGCTCGAGACCGGGCGCCGCCGTTTTCTTGACAAGGGCTTTCATTCGATCCTCCGGTGGTAATCGTACACTCCCGGCAGCCGCAGGTTCCGGTTGCGCCGCCGAAAAAATGCTTGACCGCTGCCATTTAATATATTATAATCATGTTTAATATAATGAATGCTTTGCTGTAGTCAAAAGAAAATATGATATATTAATAATAATTTTAATATAATGAATGGAGCCCGCCATGCCGTCCCTGTCCGATATGCCGGAAATTGGAAAGAACATCGCCGTCGTGCGAAAACAGAAATCGATGTCACTGGAGGAGTTGTCCCGAAGGAGCGGCGTTTCGGCGGGCATGCTCTCACAGATCGAGAAGGACAAGGTCAATCCAACGGTTGCGGTCGTGTGGAAGATCGCCTATGGCCTCGGGGTGCCGTTCAACGACCTGCTCGCCAGCCAGGAGGAGGAGCCGCTTTTCAATGTGCAGCATGTGCACGAGGCGGTGATTCTGGAGCGGGAAGGCGGACTGGTCGAATTCAGGATACTCTCGCCCCTGTCGATGGCGGAAAAGCTCGAACTGTATACCCTGAAACTCAAACCGGGCGGAATACAGGAAAGCAGCGCCCATTCGGCGGGAACGGAGGAATTCATCACCGTTCTGGAAGGCCGGGTCGTCGTGGAGGTCGATGCGAAAACAGCCGAGCTCAACGAGGGTGACACCATTCACTTCCATGCCGATGTGCCGCATGTCATCAGGAATGAAAGCGACGATGCGAGCCGCATGTACATGGTGGTCAAATACGCGTGAAGCGGGGAGGTATCGGTAAGGTTGACAAAAGAAGTTCGCGACAGGCTCAGAAACCGCTCCCCCGCGTTTTTCCTCCTATCCCCCGCATCCCGTCGCCATAGGGGCCGGTCGATCCTTTGTAGTCGCCCTTGAAATCGTCGCCGAAACGGGAATGCGCTCCCTTTCCGCGACGGCCGATGAGCAGCTCTCCCGCGATGAGCATCACGATGACGAAAGCCGCGACGCCATACAGGACCGGTCCCGCACCATGACCGCCCAGCCACGCGTGTGCCGTGCCAGAAAGACCCGCGGAGAACAGAAACACGAATGTAATAAGCCGGTTATATCTCATTGTCCATTCTCCCGTGAATCATCATGCCTTGAATCAATAAACAATTCACCCGCGAATACAAAAAAAACCGCCCGTGCGGACGGTTTTTCGTCGTGTTCCCTGTGCTTATTCCTCTTCGCTTCCGTCATGGAAATGCTTGAGGACGAATGAACAGCCCTGCCCCTGCCGGCAGGCGCTCCCGGTAATGGTCGTTCCGTCGTCGGAAATCGAGCCCTTGAAAGACGGGCTTCCGTTCATGTCGCGCACGGTGAACGCTATGTCGTCATCGTGAAGTTCGATGTCGCTGAGGGTGAGATTCGAGAGGTTCAGCCCCGGGATGTCCATGCTGCCTTCCAGTTCGTCCTGGAAGGTACGTGAAAAGCTGACAGTCACATCCTCGGTGCCTTCGGGAAAATCGACTTCACCCTTCCATTTGCCGGCTATGTCCTCCTGCGCCGAAACCGAGGCGCCTGCGATACATACTGCTGTAACCACGAGCACATTCAGGGTTTTCCGAATTTTTGCGGGAGTAATCATGTCAGCCTCCTTACCATCCCCTTTACTACAAGATACGAAGAAAGCTCGAAAAAGCAACCCGTTTCCCGAAATATCAGGTCATTTTTTTCGAAAGGGTCTTCCATTTGGACGGTTCGGCAGGGGGTGGTTCCCCGCGGATTGTGTATTGCTGGGAGCCTGGCGGGGCGGGATTGGAAGCGTCAACGGATCGGGTAGCGGTATCCACGTGTTTTCAGACGGATGGAATAGACATGGTCCCTGGATGTGACATACAGTGTGGACATGTCGTCCCCGCCGAAGACGCAGTGCGCGGGCGAGACGGGAACGTGTATGGTTCCGATGAAAGAGCCGCCGCTGTCAAGGACCCAGATGCCGTGACAGGTGGCCACATAGACGTTCCCTGCGGTGTCGATGGTCATGCCGTCGGCGATCCCGCGCCCGCGGTCCCTGTCGCGAGGATTGTCATGGGGCACGACCACGGCGAAGGGCCGCTTGCCGGAGAAGCT
>CAYNWJ010000243.1:0-6394 GCA_964400815.1 uncultured bacterium | reverse complement strand
CTTCCCGCTCGTCCACGGGCACGACACGTCCCGAATCGAACAGCAGCGCCCCGTTGCACGAGATGGTGATGCGGGATTCCTCGACCCCAATGCCCGAATGCCCCACGGCGCAGATGATACGTCCCCAGTTGGGATCTCCGCCGAAAAACGCGGTTTTCACCAGAGGTGAGTTCGCGACCGCCAGGCCCACCTGGCGGGCGTCGTCACGGCATCCGGCTCCCGTCACATGGATGGTGATGAGCCGTGTTGCCCCCTCGCCGTCCTGTACGATCATCCTGGCCATTCTCAGGCAGACCTCGGTCAGACCTTCCACGAACTGTTCGAAGGCCTTCGACCTTGTCTTGATCTGCTGATTGCCCGCTTTGCCGCTCGAAAGCACCAGCACGGTATCGCTCGTGGACATGTCACCGTCGACCGTGATGCAGTTGAAGCTGTAGTCAACCGCGCTGCGAAGCGCCTTCCTGAGCGCGGCGGCCTCGATGTCGGCATCGGTGGTCACGAAGCAGAACATGGTCGCCATGTTCGGGCTTATCATGCCGGCGCCCTTGGCTATGGCCCCGATCCGAACCTGCACATCGCCGATCTCGACTTCAACCGCGGTCTCTTTGGGCGTGGTGTCCGTGGTCATGATGGACCGGGCGATTTCAGGCCGGTTCGTGTCGGAAAGGTCCCCGAGTGCGGCGGGAATGCCCTTTCTGACCTTTTCCACGGGGAAACGCCGTCCGATGACACCGGTCGATGCGACAAGCACATCGCCGATCTCACATCCGAGACCTCGCGCCACATCCCCCGCCATGGAGAGCGCGGATGTGAGGCCCTCTTCGCCATTGCAGACATTGGCGTTCCCGCTGTTGGCGACGATGGCCCTGGAAACTCCCTTCTTCACATGTTCGCGGCTGACCAGCACCGGCGCACCCTTGATCCTGTTCGTCGTGAACATGCCCGCGCTCACCGCCGGTTCGGCGGCGGCGATGACAAGCAGGTCCGGGCGGTCTTCAGCCTTGATGCCGCACATGGCCGTTCCCGCCCTGAATCCAGCCGGAGCAAGAACGCCGCCATCGATATCCTTCACTGATTCCCCCTTTTTCAGTGACATCCGGACGATGGTCCGCCCGGTATATCGACACGTATATGTGGTGTGTCATCTTGTATGAGTGAAACCGTATCGCTCAGAAAAGTTTCTTCTTGATATTACGGATCGCCTGCCCGATGCGCTGCTCGTTCTCGACCAGCGATATCCTGATATAGCCTTCTCCGAGTTCACCGAAGGCGATGCCCGGAGACACCACGACTTCGCATTCCTTCAAAAGTTTCAGGGAAAATTCGATGGACCCCATGGCGCGGTACTGCTCGGGAATCGGGCACCAGAGATACATGGTCGCCTTCGGCCGGGGTACCTCCCAGCCGATCTTGGCGAGCCCGTCCACAAAAGCGTCCCTGCGCTTGCGGTACACCTCGACCGTTCCATCGACCAAATCCCCGGGACTGTCGAGGGCATTGATCGCCGCCACCTGCACCGGTGTGAAGATACCGTAATCGAAATACCCCTTGATGCTGTAGAGATCGTCGATGACCCCGGGGTTTCCCGCGCAGAAGCCGACCCGCCAGCCCGCCATGCTGTATGCCTTCGACATGGTGGTTATCTCGACAGCGATATCCTTCGCCCCCGGCGCCTCAAGTATGCTCGGCGGCTTGTATCCATCGAAGCCCAGCTGTGCATAGGCGAAATCGTGCACGATCAGTATATTGGAGCGCTTGGCGAAATCCACGACCTCCCGCCAGAAATCGAGATCGACACTCGCGGTGGTGGGGTTGTGCGGAAACGACAGCACCACAGCGCGCGGCTTGGGCCAGATCTCGCGCGTGATATCCTCCATTGCCGGCACGAATCCCGCGTTCTCGCGAAGCGGGATGGCGATGACATTGCCGCCGGCGATCCCCACGCTGTAGATGTGAACGGGGAACGTCGGGTTCGGCACCAGCACCGAGTCGCCGGGATCGAGAATGGCGAGCATCAGGTGGGAAAGTCCCTCCTTCGACCCGAGCAGGGCGATGGATTCACGCTCCCAGTTCAGATCGACACCGTAATTACGCTTGTACCAGCGGCACACAGCCTTCCTGAGATTGGGGATGCCGCGGGACGATGAATAACGGTGTGTCTTGGGATCATCGACAACCTCCTTGAGCTTGTCAACGATCGGCTGCGGAGTGGGGACATTCGGGTTCCCCATACCGAAGTCGATGATGTCGATGCCTTTACGGCGCATGGCGAGCTTGGTGTCGTTGAGCTTCCCGAAGAGATAGGGCGGGAGCTTCTCGAGACGCGCCGTCCGTTTGCGTGTGGCCGTCATGAATGTTCGTTCTTTTCCTTTTTCCTGTTTTCAAGCACAAGCTGGTACGAAAAGCTGTCGACCAGCGCGATATACGATGCCTCGATCACATTTTCCGACACACCGACCGTGCCCCACGTCTCCTCGCCGTCGGAGGACTCGATGAGAACCCGCACCCGCGCCTCAGTGCCCAGATTCGTTTCCAGCACACGAACCTTGTAGTCCTCGAGATGTATCTTCTCGAGGCTGGGGAAGAATCCCTTGAGCGCCTTCCTGAGAGCGCCGTTGAGGGCGTCCACGGGGCCGTCCCCCTCGGAAGCGGTATGTTCCTCGATACCGTCGACCTTGAGCTTCACGGTCGCCTCGCTCACCATGGAACCGTCGGTCCTGCGGTCGGTGATGACCCTGAACCCGCAGAGCTCGAACGGGAGCTCCCACCCGTCGATGACACGAGCCGCGAGCAGTTCGAACGATCCCTGTGCGGCCTCGTACTGATATCCCTCGTTCTCGCGTTCCTTCAGTTCCCTGAGCACCGCCTTCACCCGCGGGCCGCTCTTGTCCAGGCCGGGATAGATCTTCTTGAGCTTCGCAAGCACCGTCGCCCCGCCCGACTGCTCGGAAAGCAGAAAGCGCCGCTGATTGCCCACCAGCTTCGGGTCCACATGCTCGAAGGTCCGCGGATTTTTCAGAACACCGTCGATGTGCGCCCCGCCCTTGTGCGCGAACGCACTCTCGCCCACATAGGGCTGACGGTGGTTGTGGTACTCGTTGGCTATCTCGGAAACGAACCGCGACATGGCCATGAGATCGGAAAGACGGTTCGTGTCTATCGCCTCCATTCCCAGCTTGAGCATGATATTGGGAATGGTCGTGCACAGGTTGTCGTTCCCGCATCGCTCCCCGATGCCATTGACCGTACCCTGCACCTGGACCGCGCCCCTTCCGACCGCCATGAGGGTGTTCGCCGCGCTCATGCCGCCGTCGTTGTGGCAGTGGATGCCGAAGGGCACGCCGATCCGCTCCCGGACATCATCGCAGATACGGGCCACGTCGTCGGGGACCATGCCGCCGTTGGTGTCGCACAGCACGACGATTTCCGCCCCGCCGTTCCGCGCCGCCCCGATGGTCTTCATGGCATAATCCGCGTCGTCCATATACCCGTCGAAAAAATGCTCGGCGTCGAAGAACACCCGCCGCCCCTCGTCAACGAGGAAGTGCACGGAATCCTCGATCACCCGGAGGTTCTCATCGAGGGTGATGCGCAGCACATCGGTGGCGTGCAGGCCCCAGCTCTTGCCGAAGATGGTGACAATCTCCGTGTCGGCGTCGAGGAGCGCCCGGATCCCCGGGTCCTTTCCGGGCGGATTCGAAGCGCGCCTCGTCGATCCGAAGGCGGCCACGTTCGCGCATTTGAGCCCCAGGCGCCGGACATGACGGAAAAACTCCATGTCCTTGGGATTCGTTGGATTCGGATAGCCGCCCTCGATATACTGGAAGCCGATCTCGTCGAGCTTGCCGGCGATGAGCAGCTTGTCATCCAGGCTGAAACTGATGTTTTCCGACTGGGCGCCGTCACGAAGCGTGGAGTCGTATACCGCCACTGCCTGTTTCGTCCCGCCGGCCGCCGTTCGTTCCATGTGCGTCTTTCTCAGGCGGGAACCCCGTGATCAGGGGCTCCCGTCCGCTTTCACCTACATTTTTTCGATTTCCTCGCAGACGGCGTCGCCGACTTCCGAGGTGGACAGGCCCATCCTGCCCGCGGCCATGCTCTTCATGCGCTTCGAAATGACTTCGATACAGGCGCGTTCGAGCATGTCCGCCGCCTTCTCCTCGCCCATCTGATCGAGCATCATCTGGGCGCTCATGATGGAGGCCATGGGATTGATGACACCCTTGCCGGTGTACTTGGGCGCGCTTCCGCCGATTGGCTCGTACATGGACACGCCCTCGGGATTGAGGTTTCCGCCCGCGGCGATGCCCATGCCTCCCTGGATGACAGCGCCGAGATCGGTGATGATGTCGCCGAACATGTTGTCAGTCACGATCACATCGAACCACTCGGGATTCTTCACCATCCACATGCAGGTTGCGTCCACATGGGCGTAATCGCGCTTTATGTCGGGATAATCCGCCTCGCCCACCTCATGGAAGGTCCGCTCCCACAGATCGAACGCATAGGTCAGCACATTGGTCTTGCCGCAGAGTGTGACCGTCTTTTCCCTGTCGCGCTTGCGGGCGAGCTCGAATGCGAACCTGAGACAGCGCTCGACGCCCTTGCGGGTGTTGATGGACTCCTGAACGGCGATCTCGTCGGCGGTCCCTTTTTTCACGAACCCGCCGGAACCGGTATAGAGACCCTCGGTGTTCTCGCGGACGACCACGAAATCGATGTCTTCGGGACCCTTGCCCGCCAGCGGTGTCTCGACACCTTCATAGAGCTTGACCGGACGAAGATTGATATACTGGTCCAGGGCGAAGCGCAGGTTGAGCAGGATGCCCTTTTCCAGGATGCCGGGCTTGACATCGGGGTGGCCGATGGCTCCCAGAAGCACCGCGTCGAACGTCTTCAGGGTTTCCGCGGCGTCATCCGGAAGGACCTCGCCCGTGGCGAGATACCGGTCACCGCCCCAGTCGAAAGACTCGGTCTCATAGGTGAAGCCGACCTTGCCGGCCACTGTTTCCAAGCACTTCAATGCCTCCGCGACGACCTCCGGACCGGTGCCGTCACCGCCGATTACCGCGATTCGTTTCAAGTGTTCCTCCTGTCATGGGTTCGTGCTATAGACTATAACAGATTATTCTCCTGTTCAGCATCTAAGGCGCATCCGGGCGGATCATGCGCACCGTCTTCAGTTCATACGCAGGGGGTTCAGTCCTCCCTGATGGACCGTAACAGGCCTCCTGCTTCGGCGATCTTCAGGGCGAAATCCGGCAGGGGGATGAATGTCATCTCCCCGCCGGTGGTCAAATTCCTGATCACACCGCCACGCGGATCTATCTCGAGCTCGTCGCCTGTTGAAATCCTTTCCGCCGCCCCCTCGCACTCGATCGCCGGGAATCCGTTGTTGACGGCGTTACGGTAATAGATGCGGGCGAAACTCTCGGCAACCACGCAGGCAACCCCGGCCCCGCGGAGGGCCCAGACGGCGTGTTCACGCGAGGAGCCGCACCCGAAGTCGTGGCCGGCGACGATGATGTCGCCCGGCCGGACATTCTTCACGAAAGCGGCGTCGATGTCCTCCATGGCATGCTGCGCCAGTTCCTGTTCGTCGTCGCTGACGAGATAACGGGCGGGAATGATCTCGTCGGTGTTTATATGGTCCCTCGTATAGACGTGTGCTCTGCCTTTCATAATTCCATCCTCGATTCGTCATTTCCCGTGAGTTACGGCGGAAACAGGCCTGCCATCCGCTCCGTTTCCGCCGTTATCAAATCTCAGTCGATGTCGCGCGGGTCGGTGATACGGCCCGTGAGAGCCGTGGCCGCCGCCGTCGCGGGGCTGGCGAGATAGACCTCGCTCTCCGGCGATCCCATGCGGCCCACGAAATTACGGTTCGTGGTGGACACGCATCTCTCCCCGGCCGCGAGCACACCCATCCAGCCGCCCAGACAGGCCCCGCAGGTGGGCGAGGAAACCACGCAGTCGGCATCCGAGAAGATATCGAAGAGCCCTTCACGGTTCGCCTGCTTCCAGACCTTTGTGGACGCCGGAACCACGATACAGCGGATGTCATCGGCAATGGTGCGTCCCTTGAGCATGTCCGCGGCTATCCGCAGATCCTCGATGCGGCCGTTGGTGCAGGATCCGATATAGACCTGGTCGATCTTCACATCGCCGGCCTCCTTCACCGCGCGTCCGTTGGACGGAAGGTGCGGGAACGCGACCATCGGCTCCAGCGCGGAGCAGTCGATCTCCACCACCTCGGAGTATTCGGCGTCTTCGTCCGAGGTGAAGACGGTGAAATCGGCGTCCGTCCTCTCGCGGACATACTCGACGGTCTTATCGTCGGGATTGATGATGCCGTTCTTGCCGCCCGCCTCGATGGCCATGTTCGCGATGGTGA